>JASHSL010000159.1 GCA_030040855.1 Terriglobales bacterium | reverse complement strand
GCAACGGCATCAATCAGTTGCTTCTCAGTGAGCCAATGGAGATGGTCGATGAATTCCGCCCGAAGAAAGGCGAGAAGGACATATCCACTTCCGAAAACCACCGCTCCGATTTTCAGGAACGAGAGGAAAAGCCGGGCTAAGCTCACAGGAAAGGTCACTGCCACTGCTGACGTTCCCAGTAGTAAACCAAAGAATCGCCCGAATGGCGACATAGCCGAGCGGGCGACTGCTCCTTGCTTCTTCAACCCAATCGCTGCCCCCGCAGCAATTCCCGTAACAGCAAGGACAACGAGCGGGGCAACCGTGAGAGCGTTGAGCACGACTGCAACTGCACCAATCACCCCCAGGAGCTTGGTTTTTATAGCAGTGCGAGACAAACTGTACAACGCTTGCAAGATGATCGCGATCACGGCTGGTTTTATGCCGTACAAAATTCCGGCAACCTGCGGCAATGACCCGTAGCGGGCATATACGGCAGCGATCAACGTCACCAGAACAGCGGCAGGAATGATAAAACAACAGCCGCCAACGACAAGGCCCGCCCAGCCGCGTTTGGACTGACCGATGAAGATAGCGACTTCTGTTGAACTTGGGCCGGGAATCAGGCTCGCTGCCGCTAGGCGATCAAGAAACTCCTCTTCAGTGACCCAGTGCCTCTTACGAACGAACTCGTCTTCCATCAGGGCAATGTGAGCCGCAGGCCCTCCAAATGCGGTTGTGCCGAGCTTCAAGAAGACGAAGGCGAGCTCAGCCAGCGACACTTGTCCTTTGGACGTGGAGGTCTGGTCAGCGTGAGAGGGGATCATCGAAGGACAGAGTATCCGAACCCACGATGAGTAGGAAGATTAGACGTAACAGCACGCAAAAATCTGTGTGGGCTTCGTGCATCAATCGCCCAAAGGCCTGAAAATCATGCAAGAACTTCGTCTTTAGAACTCTGATTGCTGGGTGTTTCACCTGGTCAGAGTCGGAGCGGTCGGTGCGCAGCTCGATCCCGAAGCGCCACTCGGCGACAGACATGAACTTGGAGGCAAGCCGCTCCAAACTGCACCTATGCGAAATGGTGTGGGGTGGAGGTTTCCAGTCCTTCCGATCCGGTTCCTGTCAAAAGCTGTATCCTGGCGGTGATTTGGGTTACTTGGTAGTTCCCGAGTAGCTGTAAAATCATCCAGTTGCTATTTCTAGTCGATTTCACGCGGTGGAAGTGAGAGGTTCGAATCCTCTAGCGCCCACCCTCGAACTCACCGTAGTAACTGGGGTTCGATGACCCCAGGTTCCCGCCTCGCGTTTACAATTGCGGGGCTGTGAGGTGATTATGCCTGAGTTTGTAATCGAGCGCGAGATTCCGGGTGCGGGAAATCTGTCGGATGCGGAACTCCAGGAAATTGCCCAAAAATCAGTCGGTGTTCTCAAGGACATGGGCCCGAAGATCAAGTGGCTGCACAGTTATGTGACTGGCGATAAGATCTATTGCGTGTACTTGGCGCCAGACGAGGAAACCGTTCGCGAACATGGGCGACGTGGCGGATTCCCGGTGAATCGGGTGTCGGCAGTACGCCGAATGATTAACCCCAGCACGGCCGGTTGACCCGTTTGGAGTTCTGTCAGAAGTTCGCAGTGCCTTTCGAACCGAGTGCCTCTCGGACCACCTCCTCCAGCGACATCTCCCAGCCTGACGACCACGCTTCGAGGCCTGCGGTGTTTGTGAGCATGTTGCGCGCAGGTTCCAGCTTTCTTTCCAGTTGGACCTGCTCCGCAGGGATGAGGGGAGCGCCGACGTGCTGACGCAACGCAGCGGCGGCTCCGGCCAGCCGCAACGCCTGTTCCGGTCTGGATTGCGCTGCTGCACTTACCGCGAAACACTCCAGCACCCTCGCGATGCCGCGTTTGTGTCCCAGATCCTGGAACATTTTGATGCCTTCGCCATAAAGGTGTTCGGCATCGTGATGCTTACCTTGGGCTGCACTAAGCCTAGCCAAGTCGCATAGGGCGCTCGCGATGCCCCAGCCGTCGCCCAACTGCCTGAAGGCTGAGAGACTTTGCTCGTAATAGGAGCGGGCAGCCGCGAAATCAGCTGTCTCCCGCACCAGGTCGCCCAGGTAATTCAGGGTCCAGGCGACACCCATGCTGTCGCCGCTGTCGCGGAAGATGGCCAGACACTCGTCATACAGCGCAGAGGCGCGCACGTAGTCGCCCTGCAACCTGATCACATTCGCCAGATTGCTGAGCGCACGAGCCGCGTCAGGGGAACTGCCCAGCTCTCTCCAAGCTGCCACGCACTGCTCGAACAGGGTGTATGCGCCAGTGAGATCTCCGCGATCGCGGGAGGTGACACCCAAAGCATTGAGTGCTACGGCCACTCCGCGGTAGTCGTGCAGTTCGCGGCAAGCTTCCAGACTCTCCCGCTGCAATTTCTGGGCGGAGGCGAAATCACCCTGTGCACCTGTCAGAACGGCGGCATAGAATAGCAGCCGAGCGCGCATTTTCGGCTGGGCCGCTCTCGGAAATTGGAGGAGCCTGTCCAGTAGCGCACGGCCTTCGGCAAAGTGTTCCCGCATCTCCCAGAAGTGAAACAGAGCGGAGCCGAGGCGCATGCCCCACTCAGCATCACCGGTTCTGATCAGGAATTCCAAGGCCTCGCGAAAATTATGCCGCTCGAGGTCAAAACGCTCGAGCCACTCGGGATGAGCGGTCAGATCCCCGCCGCATTCCTCCGCCAGCACAAGGTAATACGCGGCATGGGCGCGGCGAGTTGCAGACTCCTCGCCGCTCTCCGCCAGACGTTCCAGAGCATATTCCCGAATTGTCGAGAGCATGAGGAAGCGCGTCTCCGCGCCGGGCTGCTCGAATTGCTGGGTTAGGCTCTTATCTACCAGAGAGGCCATGCCATCGAATATATCGAGTCCAAGGTCGGCTTTGGTGTCGCATACAGCTTCCACCGCTTCGAGCGTGCACCCCCCTAGGAAGACAGAAAGTCTCCGAAAAAGGCTTTGCTCAGACAAATTGAGAAGACTGTAACTCCAGTCCATGGTCCCGCGAAGAGTCTGCTGGCGTAGAGGCAGATCGCGCGCCCCGCCGGTTAGCAGGTTCAGGGAGGATTCCAGGCGGGTCAGCATAGCAGCCGGCGACAAAAGCTTGATACGCGATGCCGCGAGCTCGATCGCGAGAGGCAGCCCGTCCAGCCGCGCGCAGATGGTGGCGATTGCTGCCGCGTTTTCCTTGGTGATTGTGAAGTCATTCCTCACAGCTTTCGCGCGTTCGACAAAAAGTGCGACCGCGGGGAAACGTGAAAGCCCCTCCGGGGCGGCGGGAACGGATCTCAGGTCAGGCGCTGGCAACGACGGGACCAGGAATTCGTGTTCACCGTAAACATGCAGCAGAGCCTGGCTGGTCACAACCACCTTCAGGTTAGGGTTTAGAGTGAGCAGCTCCGTAAGGTCGGAACCCGCAGAGACCAGGTGCTCAAAGTTGTCGAGCAACAGAAGCAGCGGCTGGGCCAGGCCACGCACAAACTCGCGCAAGCTCTCGCGCGACGACTGACTGGGTACTTCCCGCAGTCCAACCGCCTGAGCAATGGCTGCAGTCATCGCCTCGTTTCCGCTAACCGCCGAAAGGGAAACAAAACAAATCCCACCGGCGAAGCCATTCGACATTTCACCCACCACCTGTAGGGCGAGCCGGGTCTTACCAATACCACCGGGCCCCGTCAGTGTGACCAGCCGCACATCCTTCCGACTCAGGAGTTGTCGAAGTTTAGCCACTTCCTGTTCCCGCCCGATGAAGGCCGTACGCTGTACGGGTAGGTTGCTAGGACGAAGGACAGCGTGCCCGGCACTGGGGTCCATACGCAGGTCGCGCACTGTGGCGAGATCGTGAGCCAAGTCTCGAGTTGATGCGTAACGCTGATTAGGATCCTTGGCCAGGCACCGCTCCAGGATCCAGAAGAAGGGTGCTGGCGCCTGTAGCGTTAGGGAGGGCTGGCGCTCGGGCTGGTCGCGAAGAATGGCAGCCATGATCTCCGCTCTGCTTCTTCCCTGAAACGCAGGACGCCCGTTGACCATCTCGTAGAGCACCGCGCCAAAAGAAAACTGATCGGAGCGAAAATCCACAATGCTGCCGTTCGTCTGCTCCGGCGACATATAGCCGACAGTTCCAAGGACAGTTCCCGGGTCAGTGAGAGAACTCACTAGGGTGGCGGCCTCCGAATCTTGATCGTGTTCTGGGACACCGAGCTTCGCCAGACCAAAATCCAGAATCTTGGCGGTGCCATCGTGAGCAACCATGAGGTTCTCAGGTTTCAGATCACGATGAACGAGCCCAGTCTCATGCGCCTTGGCCAGAGCGTCGGCGATCTGAGTTGCGATCGCCATTGCCTTACGAAATGGCAGCGGCCCGGGAGCAATTAGAGCACGCAACGTCTCACCGCAAATCATCTCCATCGCGATATAGTGCGTGCCGTTCAGCTGCCCGAGTTCGTAAATCGTGACAATGTTGGGGTGATTGAGTGCGCTGGCGCAACGGGCTTCTTTTTCTAAGCGCGCCAAAGCATCCGGGTGGGAACGGGGGTCCAGCAAAATGGTCTTGATCGCGACTTGTCGTCCAAGGCGCTTGTCCTTAGCGCGATAAACCTCGCCCATCCCACCCGCACCCAGGCGCTCTATGATTTCGTAACTACCGAAGATCGTGCCCGGTGAGAAGGTGGACGGTACTGAACCTGACGTTGAAGGCGGGCTCATGGGCCTACTTGGTACCAGTCTATGCACGCATCGCCCAGCTGACTGGTACGCGCTAAACGCTTGAATTCGAACCGACTCGCTGGCGCGACGGTCGCTCCTACCCGAGAACGCGGCATATATAATAACGCAGATTTGAAAGGAATTTATGGACATCCGATCCTTGCAGCGGCCATTGAAAGACGCATATCGGCAGGACCCGGCGGGTTCGCGAATCACCTTGGTCGCGCATGGCCGACAAAGCGACGCGCCGATCTCTTGCTCGGTGGATCTGGGGCGAGCGATCTATGACGCTCAGGCGCACAGAGGAGTTGGAGGGGCTGGTACCGGCGCCTGCTCCGGGGACCTGTTACTCGGGGCACTGGCCGCTTGCGCGCAGATCACTTGCCAGATGGTAGCCGCCGCTATGGCAATACCTACCAATGATATCGAGGTGACTGTCGAGGGCGATCTAGATCTGCAAGGGACTCTGGGAATGTCAAAGGAGACGCCGGTCGGATTTCAGAGCATCCGGGTTAATTTCGACGTCCGTGCGCCGCAGGCAAGCAAGGAGCAGTTGACGGCGCTGCAACAGAAAACCGAGCAATATTGCGTTGTGATGCAAACATTGCGGCATCCTCCTCCAATCAAGAACGTGTGGGTAGGCGCGTACTCGACCCAGGCTTAGCGCAGTTACTCGTGCGGCTCCACAAAAACCTGGAGCTGCCGTACTCCAAAGTTTAGGGAAATGAATATCGTATTTATCCGATCTGTTTGACCTCGGGCCACCGCCAGCTTCCGAAAACAGTTCCCTAGGCTCCGTGCCTCTGGATGTTGGCACCCTAAATTCCCTTGTGCGATTTCCGGGTTGATTTCTGCCCTCAATCTGATGTACAAACCACGGGGCTTCGCTCGGGCCATGGTCGGCTCACCATCGTCGATTCGCCGTGTTTTTACCGCCTGCCAACAAAGGACGGGTGCTTCCTGCCCTCCGCCTACAAGTCTCAAATCGTCAAGTTCAGGAGGAAGATTATGACCTTCTGGAAGCTCGTCTCGAGCGTCTTGTTTGTATCCCTGATTACGACCCTCGGCTTCTCTCAGGGAGGCGTGGCCTCAGGAGATCTGCATGTCACGGTGAAGGACTCGAAGGGTGGCATGGTGACCAACGCGACAGTCACGGCCAACGCAGTAGGCAAAGCCTTCGAGCGCACGACCAACGTTAACAGCGACGGCGAGTATCGTCTGGTCGCGTTGCCACCAGGTGCGTACACGGTTGTGGTCGAGGCGCCTGGATTCGCCAAGCGCACAGCCGAGAACATCACCATCACGGTGGGACAACTAGCCGAGCTGCCGATACAACTCTCGGTGGCAGGCACGACAGAGATCGTCAATGTCAGCTCCGGAGCAGAGCTGGTCGAAACCACAAGAACCTCGACCACGAATACCATCGAGCAGCGCCGCATCGACAACTTGCCCATCAACGGGCGCAACTACATCAATTTCACGCTGACCGATTCTCAGGTTTTGCGCGACAACGCGCCGAACACTGGCGCAGCACCCACTTCGGGGTTGAATATCAGCGGGCAGCGGGCGCGGTCCAACCTGGTCAATGTGGATGGCGCAGACGCAACCGACAACTCTGTCAACGGGGTGCGCTCCACCGTGTCGCAGGAGGCGGTACAGGAATTTCAGATCATCACCAACAGCTACGCGCCGGAGTACGGGCGGGCCGCAGGCGGGGTGGTTAACATCATTACCCGCTCCGGAAACAACCAGTTTCATGGCGATGTGTTTGGGTTCTTGCGCAACCGGAACTTTCAAGCGGTGAACCCGTTCAGTACAGTGCCCAATCCCGCCTATACGCGGGTGCAGGCCGGCGCAGCCTTTGGCGGGCCGATCATCAAAGACCGAACCTTCTTCTACTTTTCCTATGAAGTCACGCGCCGGCACGAGACGGGGTTCTCGAGCATCGGCCAGGGCAATTTCGGACTCGTGCCCTTTGATGCCTCTCCGTTCTTTGCCGCGCCTCCCGGTTCGTTCCAGATTCAGGCAACCGACGAGCAGGCCGCATTTCTTCAGCAATTCACGTCTTCACCTCCGCCGCCGCTGGTGCCGTTCTTGCGGGCCTATTCTGAAATCGTAGGGGCTTCGTCAGGCATGGCGGTCAACGGCGCTTGGCCCGCAGCCATGGGAGGATTCTCCGGCTTTTTCTCGACCTGCCAGACGCCCCCGTGTTTCGTGCCCAAGTCGTTTCAGACACTGGCCTCGCAAATCGGCAATTTCCCGGTGTTTGAAGGAACCAGTCTTTATTCCCTTCGCCTGGACCACAACCTGAACGCGACCAACCGGATTACGCTGCGCGCTAACGTCAGCCCTAGCACAGTCACCGGCATCGAGGTCAGCGGCCAAGACCAACCTTTCGGACAGAACGCCTACTCGCGTACCTCCGAGCAGACTTACCGAGATGTGGCCGGCGTCTTCCAGGACACCTGGACCATCGGCAATGACAAGGTGAATGAATTTCGCTTTCAGTATGCCCGCCGCGGGCTTTCCTACTTTTACAACACGGCGATTCCGGGTGGTTCGGATCCCGCGGTTAACATTCCGGGGTTCGCATATTTCGGACGCGAACCGTACTCCTACATTCAGCGCGTGGAAACGCGCTATCAGTTCACGGACAACTTTTCCTGGACCACGGGACGCCACGACACCAAGTTTGGAGTCGACTTTAACTACCTGCCTCTGACGGCGACTTTCACGGTGAATTACGGCGGAGTCTACGACATCGGAAGTCTAACGGCCAGCGAGGTGATTCCCAGTGCCATCTTCGGCTCTTTACCAACTTCGATTCAGAATAGCCTCCCCCCGTTCTCTCCCGTTCAGGCCTATGGTCTGGGCATTCCCACCGACTTCATCCAGGGCCTTGGCAGTCCCAGCGCCTCGTTCCATAACATCCCGATCGCAGCCTTTTGGCAAGATTCCTGGCGAGTCCGCCGCAACCTCACGTTTAACTACGGATTGCGCTATGACGTCGAGGTTCCCCCTCAGTTCGCTCCGCCGAAGGGATTGGCGCTTCCTGCCTACAACCTGCTGAGATTGCAAAAGGGGATTCAAATCGATACCCATAATGTTCAACCTCGTTTGGGAATGGCGTGGGACCCGCATGGAGATGGCAAGAGCGTAGTGCGGGCTTCCTACGGCCTGTTTTTTGACCATCCTTTGCTCGGTCTGTATTTCCTCGGCAATGCTTCCGACGGCTCAACCAGCGGCCAGCTGGCATTTGCGGGCACCACACCGTGCACCACACCGGGCAACCCGGCCAACTTGAACGCCATTCCAATTTTCCAAGGGTTGATACCTGCTGCCAACACTCCCAACGGTACCGCCTCGCCCTGCTCTCCTTCCTTGAATCCAGCCGTGCTTGCCGCACTTAACTATCACCCCAATGAGCAGGTTTTCCAGGCCTTGAACTTTCCGCGATCGGTCTTCCTCAATCAGAATTACTTGAACTTGAATCCTGCTGCGCCCACATTTCTGCCGCTTGCTTTCCAGCCTTTTGGTTATCCCCAGGCGAAAGGCTTTGTTTACGCTTACTCCCAACAAGTGAATCTCACGATGGAGCGGGATCTGGGCGGGGGATTTGCTCTGAGCCTGGCGTATAACTTTAACGGCGGACGGCACCTGAATCGTCCCATCAATGCCAACACGATTCGCGGCGATTTGCTCACGGCGAACTTCGAAGCGGCGTACTACGACGCTGTTCTCCGAGGTCAGACCCCTCCCACCAGTCCTTTCACGGTCAGCGGCTGTAACCCCACGGGGGCTCCTCTCCCCTATGTGGATCCGGCGCTCATGAACTACTTCCGCCCCAGCGGGCTGAATCCTTCGATAGCAGCCGCTTTCTACTTAGGTGGAAATGCAGCTTGTGTAGCTCAGGCCATCACTCTCATCCAAACTTCCCTTCGGGGGCAGGGCTTCAATGCAGCCTGCAATCCGGCGCCCCCCAACTTCAACTACACCGGCTGCGTCCCCTTCGGTGACATGGACGCCCAATACTCCAACGGCAGCTCGATCTACCACGGATTTACCAGCAATTTGCGCAAGCGCTTCAACAACCACTATGAATTCCTTGCGTCCTACACCTGGTCGCACGCGATCGACGATTCCACCGATTTACAATCCACCCTCACTCCCGAGGACAGCTATTACCCGGCACTCGACCGTTCGACTTCACTGTTTGATCAGCGTAACCGGTTCGTTTTCAGCGGGGTTTACCAGAGCGGCAGACTTGGTGGAAGCGGATTCGCCAACCGGTTCTTCAGCAATTGGACCATTGCGCCTCTCATCGAATTCGGGTCCGGCCGTCCCTTCAACATCATTACCGGTAACGATGACAATTTTCAGTTGTCGTCTCTGACGGGCCGGCCAAACACCACGGTGAATCCGGCCTGCGGCCCGGTCTACCCGTCCAAGTATTCCCCGACCGGCGTCTTCCAAGAACCTTGCATCAACGGCTTCATCGCAACCAAGACGCTTCCCACCTTGCTCGACCTTGATGGCGACCTTAGCCGCAACGCCGGGACGCAGCCTTGGACAGTCTTCGACGATCTGCGTGTCGCCCGTCGGATTTATTTTGGGGAGCGCGTCAGCATGGAGCTGATCGCGGACATGTTCAACCTTGCTAACCGGTACAATGTGGCTGCGGTAAGTCCTCTGTTTACCAACGCCGGGCAACCCACTGCGGCCTATGATCCGCGGCAATTTCAGTTTGCCCTGAAGCTGCTGTGGTAGTTGGAATGGTTTCCCAACGCACGCTGGCTGGGATCAGTGATAGGCTTCTTACGTCGACGGATTGCCTGGACAGGAGTCCCCGTAACATCCAGCTAGGGAATCAGTAGCAGCTTCCCCGTTGTTTTTCTTCCTTCCAAATCGCGATGCGCCTGCTGCGCTTCTTCGAGTTTATATACTCGCCCAATTCGCAGTTTGAGCTTTCCGGCACCGATCATTCCAAATATGGCGCCTGAGCGAGCCAGCAGCTCCTCTCGCGCTGCGGTAAAGTGCGCCAGCGTCGTCCGTGCCATGTAGATCGATCCTTTTTGCGAAAGCGTCATGGGATCGACCGGAGGCACGGGCCCACTCGACGCTCCGTACAGCACTAGCATGCCGCCCGGCCGGAGAACATTCATGCTTTTCTCGAAGGTGGCCGCGCCCACCCCGTCGTACACGACGTCAACACCCTTGCCACCCGTCAGCCGCTTGGTTTCGGCTTCGAAATCGGTTTGGGTGTAGAGAATCACATCGTCCGCGCCCGCCGCGCGCGCCAACTTTGCTTTCTCTTCCGTCGAAACCGTGCCGATTACTTTTGCTCCGATGTTGTGCGCCATTTGCACCAGGAGCAAGCCCACACCGCCTGCGGCCGCGTGCACGAGTGCGGTGTCGACCGGCTTCAAAACGAACGTATCGTGGGCCAAATAGTGCGCCGTCAGGCCTTGCAGCATGGAGGCTGCCGCATCCCCATCACTGACGCCCGGAGGAATCGGCACCAGAGCCTCGGCCGGCGCAGCCACGTATTCGGCATAGGAGCCCAGCACACCGCTCCACGCCACCCGATCGCCCACCTTGACGGTTCTTACATCCGCGCCTATCGCAGTGACGGCGCCCGATCCCTCCTGCCCTGCCACAAAGGGCAGCGGTGCTTTGTAGCGCCCTTCGCGAAGATGCACGTCCATGAAGTTGACGCCGGAGGCAGCGATCTTCACGACCGCTCCGTTGGTAGTAGGTCGCGGAATTGGCAAGTCGACGAACTGCAGGGCTTCCGGCCCACCGGTTTTAGAAACCTGGATCGCTTTCATGAGCTTGAAAGGCAACGAGCTACGAGCTCTTCCTAGTCATCACTCCGAACGTTACTCCGGCCATGCGCTTTCCTGTGGCAAGGCTTGCGGGACTCAGAATGGATCCGAACTTCTGCCTTCCACGGTGTGAAGACACAACCGGTTTAGTCTACAATAATTTACCGAGGCTCGCGGGGCTGTAGCTTCGATCGAGTAGTAGATCAGCAACTTTCTCGGTCGATCCTCTAGCGCCCAACATTGACCTCGCCCTACCAACTGGGGTTCGATGACCCCGGGTTCCCGCTGGGCGCGAAGCTCGTCATCATCGGTTGGCCGAATGGGAAGGGGAGCAAAGTCCTTGCCTTTTTCTTCCAGCCGGGGTAAAAAACATCCCACTGATGCTGTGGTATCTGCGGTTCGCTCTCTTCGTCGCCAGCTTGGTTGCGCCTTCCGTTGATCCTAGTGCCCAGCAAATCCCTACCCCAAGCGAGCCAAAAAGCGCACCCGCAACCGCGCCTTCAAAGCCTGATTATCCGAAGGAAGCAGTGGTCGACGAGCAAGACACCACCAAAATTGTTTTCGAAAATGACGGTACCAGCACACGAGAAAGTTCAGCCCGAATCCGGATTCAATCGGATTCTTCGTGCAACATAATGGAGTCGTGAGAAAAACTGTAGGAATACCAGAACTGGCCAGGCGCTGACGCCTTAGTCGAGCGCCAATGGGTCTTCATCTCCAGCACGTCCCCGGGGCTCAGGCCTTTCACGGCGACGTGCTTTTCGCGCAGATCGCTGTAGAAAGGCGCCTGTCGGGTGATGTCGGCGGGCATATCCTAAATATCGTCCGGGCGCGTCACGATCGTTGCGCGTTGAAACCGGAGCCGGCAGTCCTTACGGGAACAAGCTGGCCTACGCTGGCAGAAAGCAAAATCAGCGAGAGTGCCATGGCTCGGCGTTTCCTGCGGGATCTCGTGTCCACCAGGCAACGTGATCATGCTTGCTCCCGCAAGCTGGGTGGGACTGTGTTAGGTAGGAGCTCGGGCGGGCGTCAGTGGGTAGTAGCTGCCTGCACTTTGGCAGATGATTTCCCCGTCGCCGATTGGCCCGGTCCACTGATCCCTTGCATAGCTGACGGATTGAAAGTGTCGCCAGTTCCAACCTCGAATGCACCCTTCAACACGACGATATTCTCGTCGGTTGGGTGCCAGTGCGGCGCGGCTTTGTATCCATCATCACACCCAAGACGAATCGTAAAAGGGACTCCGGGTTTTAGCGGATCACCTTCGAGCAATGCATAGCGCAGGGGGCCACCCGCATCGACGGAGGGTGTCCCGCGAGCCACGCCCGTCGGCGGGTCTGTCCATTTGACTTCACTGGAGGCGACGATGAAATGGGCTCCCATCGCAGGCTGGGCAGGTTTCGCTTTCTCGCTAGTCTGCTGCGCGGGTACAAGCAGGGTTGGGGCGAGCAGAAGAATGACAGCCCACATGAATCTGGATCGCGATGAGTTTATAACCATCTCCTGGAGACAGTAGGTGAGTCAGAAAGAGGCTGCGCTCCATCGGCAGCCCCCTTGGATGGAACCAAGTCAAGCTGCTTTTGTCCGAGCGGTTCGGCGATAGTTTTTGACCGCCCTTTCAATGCCCGGCAGCGCCTTTTTCAGGTCGTCAAGGTTCATGGCCGGATGGAACTCGACCTGGGCATCGAAGGCCAGAAACCACGGCTCTGCTACGGCTGGGATTTGCGACGTGTCCTTCAGATCAAAAAAGATGAACCCGGTTCTCTTGCCATTCTCTTCGGCAAAGTAAGATGCCTCGGGCTTTAGGTCGGCGACAATGGATTCGATGGTCTTAGGCAAGTTGCCCTCACTGATCGCAACGTTGCCAGTTTCGACAGGGATTGACACCTTGAGCAAACAGCGCATAGAACACCTCCGGGCGCTGAGTCTAGTCCTCCCCTGTGGGGAGGTCAATTCTCTTTAGGGCAGCGGCAGGAACCCGTCGTCCACCCGAAGTTTGACCTCGGTTCTCCCCTGGCTGCACCGTGAAGAAACGTCGGCTGCTCGATGTGGTCGAACTGCAGGCAGCTTTACGAGCCATTTTTGCATGTCAGGGCTGCCTGCCTTGGGGTCGTTCCTGCGTGGTTCGAAAGTAGGTGTGCGGTGTGCTTCCGAGCATGGTGCGGAACATACCGATAAACGCGCTCACGCTGTCGTACCCAACGGCCATCGCGACCTCGGTGACGGATTTCCTTTGAGCGAGCATCTCAAGGGCAGCAAACAGGCGCGCCTGCTGCCTCCAGCGGCCAAACGGCATACCCACTTGGGCAGAAAAGGCACGCATAAAGGTGCGGCGAGCCATGCCAGCACAATCCGCCCAGCCGTCTAACGTGCGGTCATCGGCGACGTCGTCCAGCAGAGCATAAGCAACTCTCGCCAGCCTTTCTTCTTTGGGTATGGGCAAGCGCAAAGGCTGCTGTTCGCGGTGCCGAATCTCATCGCGAAGCACCGCGATGAGACGCTTCTGCTCTGGATGGAGCCGCGGCTCGGCGTTCCACGAGTGAACACGATGACTGATCGCGAACAACAACTCGGAAGAGTTAAACAGACAGGGTCGTTTGGGGAGGCCACGACACGTCTCTGGTGACAAGTACAGCATCAGGCCGGCAGCCCCTCCCACAGAACGTGCCGTATGCCTGCAATTAGGGGGAATCCATGCACAACGCTGTGAGGGAAACATCCATCGTTCTCTCCCCGCCTCTACCACGAGCAGTCCCCTCGTCAACGCGAACAGTTGGCCGCGTGCGTGACTGTGCTCTGGTGCCCAGTCTTCCGCCCCACGCCTTTTGAAGGCAAACGCCAGCACCGGGATTTCGCTGTCGGCGAGGCGGCGCAGTTCCTCGACGCTCTTGGGAGCCAGGAACATGAGTATGACGTGACCTTTTCCCGATAAAAATCGACACCCTACCGTTAGCAGGCGAGAGTCAACGCAGGTAGAGTAAGGGCGAGAGAAGGGAAAGGCAAGAAACGGAAACCGTTGGCGCGATGCGCAAGCTGGCCCTAACGCTCCGGGTGAAGGGACATCACTTTATGAAGGCTGCCATGCTTCACTCCTTTGACAAACCACCCCAATGCGAGGAGTTTTCCAACCCCGTTGCGGCAGAGAACGAACTGATCATCCAGGTTCGGGCCGCTGCGCTGAAACCCGTGGACAAGCAGATTGCTAGTGGATCGCACTACGCTGGCCCTCCTACGTTGCCCTGCGTCTGCGGAATCGACGGGGTTGGACATCTCGAAGATGGCACGCGGGTCTATTTTGCTGGGTCACGACGGCCGTATGGTGCGATGGCGCAGCGCACGGTGGTGTCTCGAAACCGCTGCTTTCCGCTCAGGGATGACATTGACGATGCGACTGCCGCCGCGCTCATTAATCCGGGCATCTCGGCGTGGCTCAGCCTTCGATCGCGTGCAAAGCTTATCCCAGGGGAGAATGTCCTCGTCCTCGGTGCGACAGGAGTCACGGGCAAGCTCGCGCTGCGGATTGCCAAGCTTCTCGGTGCTGGACGAGTCGTGGCTGCCGGGCGGAACCAGCAGGTGCTGAACACGTTGCACGAATCCGGCGCCGACGCAACGATCTGTATTACCCAAGATGACGACGAGTTAAGAGAGTCGTTTCTCTCGGAAGGTGGAAGTTCAGGCTTCCACGTCATCCTCGATTACCTCTGGGGTCATCCCACCGAGGTTTTACTGAACTCTCTGATTCAGAACGAATTTGTCGCGGTCAAGTCGGAGACCCGTTTGGTTCAAGCCGGGGAAAGCGCCGGGCCGACCGTCGCGCTTCCCGCTGCTCTGCTGCGTAGCTGCGCCCTTACCATTCTTGGGACTGCTGGCATTCCGCCTCGCGACGTCTTAGTGGATGCTTTCGAGCAGGTCACGTCACGCGCGGCCCGGGGTGAACTCCGCATCGATGTCGAGCGGGTTCCGCTCACGAACGTTGAAAATGCTTGGCAACGCCAAGAACCTGGTCGCAGACTTGTCCTCATTCCTTAGGCGACGTGGCTAAGAGCTAATTCGAAGTCGCGAGCGACGCACTCAACCAGGGTTTCCATTTGGAGTCACGCCTCGGCAAACGGCTGAGTCCTCGTCGATTTTTTTCAGAAGAAAAGCGCAGTTTCTTGGAAACAGACTGCCCGGCCTGTAGATTCAATGCGAGGGTCACTCCTTTACTTCGGAGTGGCCTAACCTGCCTCGGGTGAAACGAATGAGGTGAATCGATGATAGCTCGAATTTGGCATGGGAAGACAAAGGCAAGCGATGCAAAGGCGTATCTTGAATATCTCTTCAAGTCCGGCATACCGGCTTACCGGGCGACAATCGGTAATAAAGGCGCAACGGATCGACAATGACGTAGCACACTTCATCACTCTTTCCTTTTGGGAGTCGCAGCCAGCAATTGCCGCTTTTGCGGGGGCTGACATTGCGGTCGCGAAATACTATCCCGAGGACGAGAAGTACTTGCTCGAATTTGAACCGACGGTGACGCACTACGAATTATTCCAGTGAACCATGGAACTCAAAAACACAAAGATTCCCCTGCCTGGCTCGCGCGCAGAACCCGCAGGTGTGATAAGGTCTCAGACTACGCGAAGGTGCGCCTTTCGCCGACATGGAACAGGACGAGGAGGTCGTATCCGCTAGGACATCATCGCCCACGACCACCCCTCCTTTTCCTTCGAGAACGCCTTGGTGGGCCTGGACCTACCCCATACTTGCCTGGATCATTCTGATCATTCACTTCCTCGTGGGCGCGAACCTCTTCATTGGTGTAATCGCTGCCATCGCTCTGATCGCCACCGTTTTCGCTGCCGTCCATCATGCCGAAGTCATCGCGCAGCGGATCGGCGAGCCCTTCGGAACGCTGGTGTTGGCGATCGCGGTCACCATCATCGAGACCTCGCTCATT
>JASHSL010000158.1 GCA_030040855.1 Terriglobales bacterium | reverse complement strand
GGTTTTTCCCTGCATGATCGAAATGTGGGCCAGCTTCTCCGGCGAATTGCGGGCGAAATTCTGCACGCTGGCGTCGTTTTTCAGCACCCCCGAGAAAACCTTGAAGAAAGAGATCCGCCCGGCAAACACGTCATTCACGGTCTTGAAGACGTAGAGCGAAAGCGGCTCGGCGTCGGTCGCCTGGCGCCGCTGCGGCTCGCCGTTGCCGGAGGCTCCGGCTTCGCCTTGCACCCAGGCGTGCTCGGAAGGAGCGGGAGTGTAATCGACGATGAAATTCATCAGGCGGTCCGCCCCAACGTTGCCCAGCCCGGAAGCGAAGACCACGGGGAAAATCTTGTCTTCCCGGATGGCTTCGTGCAAGGCGGGAATGAGATGCTCTTCCGGAATCGTCCCCTTGTCAAAGAACTCCTCCATCAAGCTATCGTTGCCCTCGGCGATCATCTCGACCAGCCTCTCGTGGGCTTGCTGTGCCTGCTCTCTCAGATTGGCCGGGATCTCGCCTTCCTTGCCTCTGCCGCTTCCGCCCAGCTCGTAGGTGTAGGCCTTCATGCTCACCAGATCGATTACGCCCGACAGGTTCTTTTCCTGGCCGACGGGCAGCTCGATGGGAACGACCGCCCGGCCGAAGGCTTTGGTGAGGGAATCTAAGACTCGCGTGGCGTCGGCCCGTTCACGGTCCATGCGGCTGGCCACGATCAGCCGCGGGGTCTTGAATTCTTCGCAGTAATTCCACACCCGCTCGGTGACGACTTCCACCCCCGCCACACCATCGACGACGATGATCGCTGCGTCCACCACCGGCAGGACCAACTTGGCTTCATGCACGAACATATTGAACCCGGGGGTATCGACGATGTTGATCTTGGTCTTACCCCACTCGACATAGGCCAGGGCACTTGCAATCGACATTTTTCGGGCAATCTCTTCGTCATCGTAGTCGGTGGTCGCCGTGCCATCATCCACTCGGCCCAACCGCTCGGTGGCTTGCGCGGTGGCGAGCATGGCGGAAACCAGAGAAGTCTTGCCAGCTTTGCCATGGCCGAGCATGGCTACGTTCCGAATATTGGCGCCTTCGTAGACTTTCACGGAATTACTCCTTCACACTCTCCTGGCCAAGGGGCTCTCGTCCTTCCGTGCCGATTGTTTCGGATCTGCGGATCTAGACTACGGCCGGCCCACAAAGAACGAAAGAAAGAGGACTTCCTCTAGGCCAACGTCGAACCACCGGCCGAAACCTAGGATGCTAACACAGCAGAAATTCGCGGCTCAACTCCGGAACCGTGTTCTTCCTAATCTTCCAACCAGCCTTGGCATTCGAGGCTGGGATCGGAAGAAAAGCGCCATCTCTACGCATTCGAGTCTCCGACGAGTCGACGTATCTTCGATGCCGCCCTCGACCTTAGGGGAACCGCCGCATTCGCGACTCAGCACCCGGGACCGACGGTATGAGGCACTCCCAGATTTGCCACCGCAAATCGGCTCGGGACTCCGGTGTTCGATTCCGGGACGTGCCATCTCAGAATCGCGCACTGCCGGGCAGCAAGCGGGACCTTCCGTCGGGGTAAGTCGTCAGTCGACTTCGAGATCGGGAGTGTGGGCTTATGGATAGGGACGTGCACTCAGCCGACCGGGGAGAAGCTTCCATGACCACGCTCTGGCAGGACGTGCGTTACGCCTTCCGGATGTTCGCCAAGTCCCCGATGCTGACCGCCATCATGGTCGTCACCCTGGCTCTCGGAATTGGTGCCAACACCACCATCTTCGGCATCGTGAACGGGTTTCTGCTACGTCCCTTGCCGGTGAAGTCGCCCGATCAAGTAGTGGTACTGGCCGCCAAGCTCGAGGGCGACAAAGTCGGCCTTTACACCTTTTCCTACCCTCAACTCCTGGATTTTCGCAAGCAGGCGGGAACGCTTTCCGATCTCTTCGCCTCCGAGATCGATCTCGGAGGCCTCAGCTTCGCCGGCAAAACCAAGCAATTCCTCTATTGCCGTGCGACCGGAAATTATTTTTCGACCTTGGGCGTTCAGCCGGCCCTGGGGCGCCTCTTCCTTCCCGCCGAAGGGGAAGCCGGGGGCCGGGACCCCTACATCGTGCTGGGTTATTCCTATTGGCAAAAGCGCTTTGGCGGGGACCCCAGCGTCGTGGGGAAGCAGGCTTTGGTCGACGGCGAACCAGTGACCATCATCGGAGTGGCACCGATCGAATTTCACGGGACAAGCTTCTCTCTCGATGTCGACGGTTATGTCCCACTGAACATGATGCCCCAGAAGGATGCCGCCACGTTCTGGACCGATCGAACCGCCCGCTCGTTGGTCGTGATGGGGAGGATGAAACCGGGGGTGAGCCTGCGGCGCATGCAAAGCTTGGTGAATGTGGTCGCCGAGCGGCTTTCCCAGCAATATCCCGCGACCGACAAGGGTGTGACGGTTCGCGTGATCCCGGAGAGGCTGGCGCGGCCCCAGCCCTATACCATCAATATCGTTCCCTTCATTGCCGGCCTTTTCATGGCCCTATCGGCGCTGGTCCTGCTGCTAGCGTGCATGAACGTGACCAATATTCTGCTGGTTCGCGCGACCATGCGGCAACGTGAAGTGGCGATCCGCGTAGCCATGGGAGCCAGTCGCGCGCGCCTGGTCCGCCAACTCCTGACCGAGACGATCGCGCTGGCGCTGGCTGGCGGGGCCGGGGGGCTGGCGCTGGGGATGTGGGCCAGCAAAGCGGTCTTCGCCCTGCTTCCGCCTTCAAAATTTCCTGTCTGGCTGGATCTCAGCTTCGATTGGCGGGTGTTTGCCTACGTTCTCACCGCCACGGTTTTGACGGGCGCACTGGCCGGCGTCTGGCCGGCCCTGCGAGCGCGCTGCGCCGACGTCAACGGCATGCTGCAAGCCGGAGGCAGGAGCGATACGGCGGGCGTCGGCCGTCACCGCATGCGCAGCGTCCTGGTCGGGGTGCAAGTGGGTGGTTCGCTGGTGTTGTTGATCGTCGCCGGGCTGTTTCTCCGGACCCTGTTTTCGGCGCAGCGAACCAATATGGGATTCGATCCCCACAACGTGTTGAATCTAACTCTAGATCCGAAGGAAATGGGATACGACGACGCCCGCACCAAGGGCTTCTATCGCGAGCTCGAGGCGAGGATCAGCGCCCTGCCCGGGGTGCAGTCGGCGAGCATGGCATTCAGTGTGCCCATGGGAGAGGTGAACGACGGGAGCCAGATTTACATCGAGGGGCACCCGCCCGCACCCGGCCAGCAGCCTCCGTTCGTGATGTTCAATCGGGTCGACCCGCCTTATTTCGAGAGCATGCGAGTTCCGCTGCTCCGCGGGCGGGCGTTTCGGCAAAACGACGACGAAAAGTCACCGCTCGTCGCCATCGTCAATCAGGAGATGGCTCAGCAATTCTGGCCCAACCAAGACCCCATCGGGAAGCGATTCAGTCTTAAGAGCGCGACCGGGCCTTTTCTCGAAATCGTGGGGCTTACGGGGAACGGGAAGTATGTCTTCATCGGATGGGACAAACAACCATATTTCTATGTTCCGCTCGCCCAGAATTACAGCGAGTACCGGACCTTGCAGATTCGATCACTGGTGCCGCCGGAGAGCCTGATTCCAACGGTAGAGAACGAAGTCCATGCTCTCGATCCACAGATGCCCGTAGTCGGCCTTGAGACCATGAGGCAGTCGCTCTCGGGAGGAAATGGCCTTTTTATCTTCCGCGCCGGGGCGGTCCTGGCTGCGGCCTTGGGACTGCTGGGTCTGACGCTGGCGGTGGTTGGGGTTTATGGGGTGGTGTCGTTCGCCGCCAGCCAGCGTACCCGCGAGATTGGAATCCGTATGGCGGTCGGTGCCGACCGTTTGGATATCTTACGGCTTGTTCTGCGCCAGGGATTGGTGATCGTGCTGGCAGGCGTGCTGTCGGGGCTGATTCTAGCCTGTGTACTGACCCGCTCGATGGCCGTCCTGCTGGTTGGCGTCCACCCCATCGATCCGCTTACATTTGTGACCGCGACTCTGGTTCTCGCGGGCATTGGGCTGTGGGCCTGCTACGTTCCAGCGTGGCGCGCCATGAATCTGGACCCGATGCTGGCGCTGCGCTATGAGTAGCTCGTGGTTCCCTCGGATCCGCTCGAGGTCGGGTTCCTGAGGCGCTCGTCGCAGTGAGCGCGACGGCCTGATCACCTACTGGTGTTCGATCCCCTGCAGGCGGAACAGCAACGTTCCCCATCCCAATTTCGAGCGCATCTCGACCGGGGTATGATTGCCGTCATCGGTAAACCAGGCCCACACCGTCCCTTTGCCCTTCATAATGCCGGCGATGGCCTCGGCTTTGACCCGTATGGCTTCAAAGCTGCCCGCCGGTACCTTCACCTTTTCGCGAGCTTCGACGTAGGCCCGCACTTCATTGGTTTTGCCTCCATCATTGATCGAGAACACGTACGTGCTGCCCACCTGTAAGGGGAGTGAGGAGAGGTAATAGAATCCGCTCACCACGTCCGTCACGCAGTCGGGAATATCGTTTTCTGTGTGCTTCTCCTCTCCGGTTTTAAGATTCCGCTCGTTGTACACGCTCTTGCCTCGCGCGTATTCAAAGTCCAGCTCGGATTGGCGCGCGCGTGAACCCTCTTCCACGTGCTTCACAACTTTCTGCGAGCAAAAGTGGTGGGGATCGAAGAAGGCCTCAACCAGATCGTTTACCTTGTACAGACCACTGACGAATCCAGTCGAAACCGCGGTGGCGGTTACATGTTGCTCCGGCCCTTCGTCCTCGAGGTTGAGCCGGGCCGTGCCGGCATTGAACAGATGCCACTCCACTCCGTACACGTAGGTTTGTCCATCGGGAAAACGGTACGCGGGCGGCGGCGGCACAATCGCAACCGCAGGCGCCGCACTCACGCTCGCAACCGGGGGCTGGGCTTCATTCGGACCTACCTGGGCACCAGCCAGGCAAACTGCCACCCATAGCATGACACTGAGCTTCTTCATTTCATCAAACGACCCTGCCTATACCGCATGAGATGCGAAATTCCGAAGATCCATTCCTAGAATCTAGGATGAAGTCCAAAGCAGTTTTGCCAGCAGCGCCGCCAGCATCGCCAATGACCCCACGGCCGCATTGTACTCGCGATGTTTCAAGTACAGCTGCCAAGAGAAGGCACCCGAGTTCCGAGGGTAACGCCTCAGCCTGGGAATCAGCCTCGGTACCTCTCTTCGATAGTCCAGAAACTCAGGAAACCGTTCGAGCAGATCCGATTCCTCTGCCTGAATGACCGGCAAGTAGATGGTGAAAAACAAGATCAGCAGAATGCCCGCAATCGACAGCGAGCGGGCCGCAATGGTGAAGCCTAGCGCGATAATGATCGATCCCAGATACAGCGGATTGCGCGTATAGGCGTACGGTCCGGCGGTGGCGAGCCTTTGGTTCTTCTCCAAGTGCCCCGAAGCGAGGGCACGAATCCCCAAGCCGGGCAGAATCACCAGCGCGCCCCACAGCCATGACGCCCAATCCGGCTTGGCGAGCCACCAATAGACAAGCGCAAAGGCAAATCCCGTGGGCACACGGATGCGCCGGGCGATCTCGGGCCAACTAGCCACGGCGTTGCCCCAGCAGCTTTTGCGAGGCAGCAAGAACGTCCTCCACTCGGATCTCGAGCAGACCTCGCTCGGGCTCGCGACGCCGGGTGTATGAAGTCTCGCTCGAGGGACTGCGTAATACGATGCTCGCTGTCCTGTAAGGCCCGTTGCGATCCGGACTGGTCGGCCCGAAGATGGCAACCACCGGGATGCCGAGCGCTGCCGCCAGGTGCATCGGGCCGGTGTCGCCGCCTACGAACAGCGTGGCGCGTCGCGTGAGCGCGATCAACTCCGAGAGCGAACAAGCCAGGGTGTGGGCCGCGCCGCCGCCTGCTTCTTCGACCGCCCGGGCCAGCTTCTCTTCTCCAGGACCGACGTTGACAACCGGGGTCAATCCCGTTTCCGCCAGGCCTTGCGCGAGCCGCCCGTAGCGCTCCGGCGGCCATTGCTTGGCTCCCCATCCCGCACCCGGGTTGAGCAGCACGAAATTCCGAATGGAGCGGCTTTCCAGCCATGTCTGGCATTGCTTTTCTGCCCCGGAGTCGCAGGGAAACTCGATGCTCGGCAGCGAGGGGGAGGCGCCGAGGACGGCTTTTGCCAGGGAAAGATTCTGCTCGGCGACGTGGCCTGCTGCGGCGATGACCAGGCGCATGTAGAACATCGTCGCCACCGTCTCGCGCGGCTGGCGAAAGCCGTAAATCACGGGAGCCGCCGACAGTCGTGCCAGCAATGCGGATCGCACGGCGCCCTGGAAATCGACGGCGACGTCATAGCGCTGCCCCCGGAGCTCGCTGAGTGCCGTCGCCGCTTGTTCGAAAGTTCCGATCGAGAGCGGGTGTTTGCGCCAGCTTTTGGTGTCGACCACGTGGAGATTGTCGACCAGAGGTCGCCGAGGGGACCGGGGACCGCTGCGCGGCTCGGCGGCAGCGCAAAGCAGCTCTGTCCACTGCTCTTCGACGATCCAGCCGATCAGGGTTTGAGGAAGTGCCGCCCGCAGAAGCCAGGCGGCGGGGAGGGTGTGAACGATGTCTCCCATCGAACCCAAGCGCACGATGAGCAGGCGGCGAATCTGCGGAGATTCCCGCGCCGTTTCAGATGGATCCGAAGCCATCCGCGCTCGACTCACCGCGGCCGCATTCCGATCACCGACCCGATCAGCACACTGACGGAGTGCTGTTTGGCATCGCCCACAATCTCAACCCGGCCGCCGTACTCGCCAACCGCATCCCGCTCCGGAACCGTATCGGGGGTGTAATCGGTGCCTTTGGCCTGGACGTCCGGCCGCAACTCACGGATCAAAGCCCGCACGTCGGGCTCGGAAAAGATCACCACTGCATCCACACCGGCTAAGGCTGCCACGATCTCCGCCCGTTCCTCAGCCGGGATGAGCGGACGCGGCGGACCCTTCAGGGCCCTGACGGATTCGTCGGAATTGATGGCTACGATCAGGCAGCCCCCGAGCTTCTTCGCAGCCTGGAGATAGCGCACATGACCGACATGCAGCAGGTCAAAGCAGCCATTGGCCAAGATGATTCGTTTCCCGGCCTTCCGCCACCGGGCGACCCGATCTTTCAACTGCTCGCGACTGAAAACTTTTGGGCTCGGCACTAATGAGACCTTATCCTGGGGGGCGCCTGCTCGAGGGCCCGGAGCAGCTCGGCTTGGGACACGGTAGCCGTCCCCCGTTTCATGACCACAATCCCGCCGGCGTAGTTGGCCAACTGGGCTGCCTCTTCGGTGGTGGCGCCGGCGGCCAAGGCGGCGGTGAAGGTCGCAATCACCGTATCCCCCGCGCCGGTGACGTCGGCCACCTGATCCGACCCGAAGATGGGAATATCCATGGGCTTGTGTTTCGCCGGGAAGGCAACCATACCGTCGCGCCCGCGCGTGATCACAAGCGACCGCAGCTTCATTCTCGACATCAGTTCCTGTCCCGCCGCGCACAATCGCGCCCAGTCATTGCCGATGCGAATGCCCAGGGCGGCTTCGACCTCCGGCTCATTGGGAGTGGCTGCGGTGATGCCGGAATATTCGAGCATGCGATAGCGCGAATCGAGCACGACCAGCACTCGTGCCGGGATTCCCCGTGCGCGAATGCTCGCCACCAGGGTCGGCGTGGCTGCTCCGTAGCCGTAGTCGGAAATGAGCAGCGCATCGGAAACCCGCGCGTATTGCCGCGCCGCCAGAATGAGCTCTCGCTTAAGGTGGGGACCCGGCTCGGCCGTGGGTTCCCGGTCGACCCGCACGACTTGTTGGCGGGCGGTGTGGGCCATGCCCGCCAGAATGCGGGTCTTAGTCACAGTGGGATAGCCCTTTTCCTTCAGCACGCCGCTCAAGGCGATCCGCTTGTGCCGGAAGGCCCGGAGCAGCAGACGCCCAGGCTCATCCTCCCCCACCACCCCGACCGGAAGCGCGTTCACGCCGAGGTCGGCAAGGTTGTAGACGGCATTTGCCCCCCCTCCCGGTACCACCGTGCGCTCGCGATGCTTCAAGATGAGTACCGGCGCCTCGCGGGACACGCGAGAAATCTCTCCGAACACGAATTCATCTGCCACCAGGTCGCCGACCACCGTAATCGTGATCTTAGGAAAGGTTTCGACCACCTTCTTGAGCCGGTCGGTTGGATTGCGGTTGGTTGTCATAGTGGGCGCGGGGCCAACCCGCCAGCCCTCCCGCACTCGAGAGACTGCAGCCAGAGACCACGAAAGCCGACAGCGCCTTACCAGGATTCTCTCACGCCTGCGCTTTCCTCTCTCGTATCACGCGCAGCACGGTATCCACTGCGTTAGCCGCGTCGATGAGCTCCATCTTCACTTCGACCACGGCGATCGGCTGGAGGGCGGAGAGATATCCCTCGAGGTTGATGGCATCCTTCTCCGTGGTAACAAAACCATCGGCCTGGCTTTGTTCTCGCAGCTTCCGCAGGTCCGAGATATCCCGTTCGCCGTACCGGTGGTGGTCAGGGTACACCGCTTCCGCCAAGGTCTCGATGCCCGCGTCGCGCAGCGCCCCGAAGAAACTTCCGGGGCGGGCAATGCCGCAGAATCCCACCACCTTGGCCGGCACATCCCTGGCCAGGATCCCCCTCCGCACCCGCCACAGGAGTTTCCCCGCCACC
>JASHSL010000157.1 GCA_030040855.1 Terriglobales bacterium | reverse complement strand
CACGAACTGGCCGGGATCCTCCTCGTAGGAGAGCGTCAGAGTTACGAGTAGTTCGTCTTGGACTCTATTCGGATACATAAGCTAACCATGTGATCGAACATGCCTATCTTAAAGTCTGGGCGAATTTCTCTGGAATAGCTACGGCGTGCCATGCGATGGCCCATTGGTAACCCGGCAACTTATTCTAAACACGATAGTTGATGGACTCGACGGGTGGAGCGAGTTCCTAGAAACTGGGATATTGAGGGAGAAGGAAGAGATCCTCGGCTCTAGATTCCAGGCTAAGCCAGGCCGCAGCTAGCCGCCAGTTGTGAGGTAACGTCAGTAATCTTTACGAAGTGTGACCCTCGTACCACAATCCGAACGATAGCCCTAATCCCTAAGTAGTTGTGCGTGCACACTCTAGCCGCCAGGCAGCCGATTTATCGATACCGTCCTGACGAAGGCGCGAAAGCGCGAGCATACGCTTCATGAAGTGTCGAATCATCGCGATCCTTGGTACCCGGCCAGAAGCGATCAAACTTGCCGTGGTGATTCAGGAATTGCGCCGCCGGTCGGAAGAGTTCGAGGTAGTCATCGTGCACACCGGTCAGCATCGGACGATGCTCGACCAGGCCATGCAACTTTTTAAGATCAAACCCGATTTCGACCTGGATGTGATGCGTCCCAACCAGACCTTATCTTCGCTGACGGGTCGCGTGGTAGACACGGTCGAGAATGCTTGCCGCCGTTCTGAACCGCACGTGATTCTAGTGCAAGGCGATACCACGACGGCGTTTGCTTCGGCGTTGGCTGCATATTACTTGCAGATCCCGGTGGCCCATGTCGAGGCAGGGTTGCGCAGCAAGGATATCTACAATCCTTTTCCGGAAGAAGTGAATCGCCGCCTAGTCGCGGTGATGAGCGAGATCCACTTCGCTCCTACCGCTCTCGCTCGCGACAACTTGCTCGAGGAAGGGGTCCCCAGCCAGAAAATCGTGGTCACCGGAAATACAGTGGTCGATACTCTGCGGGCGCTGGCCGATCTGCCGCGCTCCTGGCAAAACACTCCCCTGGGCGGAATACCCAGCGACGACTGTCGGCTCGTGCTCGTCACTTCTCACCGCCGCGAATCCTGGGGCGCGGCGCAGGAGAGCATGTGTCTGGCGCTCAAAGACCTGGTGGAGCGGCATCCCGACATTCGCGTCATTTATCCCGTCCACATGAATCCGAACGTGCGCAGCACCGTGACCTCCCTCCTGGCGGGCACGGAGCGGATCCATCTCACCGACCCGCTTGATTACCTCACCTTCGTTAGTCTTCTGCAGCGCTCGTTCTTGGTGCTTACCGATTCCGGAGGGGTGCAGGAAGAGGCGCCCACGTTTCGCAAACCTGTGCTCGTGATGCGCAAGGTCACGGAACGGCCAGAGGCTTCTCAGTTTGGCATGGCGAAGATCATTGGCACGTCTCGCGACGACATCGTTAGCGAAGCCGAACGCCTGCTCAACGATCGGGAGGAGTATCGGGATATGTCCGAGGGAGAAAATCCGTACGGGGACGGCCATGGATCGGAAAGGATCGTCGAGGCCATCGCGCGCTGGTACCAGAAGAAGACTCCGCTGCTCGAGCCCGACAAGGAATTCAAGCTGCCTCCGAAGCCCCACCCCCGGCGGCGCAAGGACGACTTTGTCGAAGCCTCGGGAAAAGCCACCGCCGCGGGGAAGTCGTGAGGGGAGGGAACGTGCCGTGCTGTGAGGGTGCGCGATGATCTACCTTCTCTACTTCATCGTGGCCTTGATCTGCGTCTACACCCTGCGGCATTACTGGTTCACCCTGAATCGTCTGTTTGGGTTTCAACGACATCCTTATATCGACATCGATGCCGCCGACTGGCCGCCGGTGACCGTGCTCGTCGCCGCCCACAACGAAGAAAAGGTCATCGCGAACATTCTTGCGGCGCTGATGACGGTCAAATATCCCGAAGACAAAATGCTGGTCGTGCCGGTCAATGACCGCTCGACCGACGGCACCCGCACGATTATCAACGAATTTGTCCAGCGGTTTCCCGGGCGCATTCGACCCTTTCATCGCACCGGCGGAAAGGGCGGGAAGGCGGCCGCCCTCAAAGATGCGATGGAGTTGGTGGAGACTGAGATCATTTTGATTTTTGATGCAGATTACATTCCGGGGGCAGGGTTGATTCGCCAGCTCACGGCGCCGTTCTTCGATCCGGAGGTGGGCGGAGTCATGGGGCGGGTCGTGCCCATCAATGTCGGTGCCAACCTGTTAACCCGCCTTTTGGATCTCGAGCGAGCGGGCGGTTATCAGGTGGATCAGCAGGCCCGCATGAATCTCCGTCTCGTGCCCCAGCATGGGGGTACGGTGGCAGGGGTGCGGCGCAGTGCGCTGCGCGAGATCGGCGGATGGAATGACAATTCCTTGACCGAGGACACCGATCTCACCTACCGCCTGCTGCTCTACGGATGGAAGATGGTGTATCAGAATCGTTCCGAGTGTTACGAAGAGGTTCCTGAAACCTGGCAGGTTCGGCGCAAGCAGATCATGCGCTGGGCCAAGGGCCATAACCAAGCCATGGTGACCTATGGCCTGCACCTGCTCTTCGGCCGACACCGCGCGACCTTGCGCGAACGCATCGACGGCGTCCTGCTGCTTGGCGTTTACATCATGGCTCCGGTTACCTTGCTCGGTTGGATGCTGGCGCTCGCCGTCTTCTACCAGGGCATTGCCCCCTTGCACGGGATTGTGGCCCTGCTGTCGTTGACCGCGTACGCCGCCATCGGCAACCTGGCCGCATTCTTCGAGATTGCCGCCGCGGTCAAGCTCGACGGGAACCGCCAACGCATCTGTCTGCTTCCGTTTCTAGTGCTGGGATTTACCGTGAGCATTCTCTCGGTTTCGCAGGCCGCCGTGGCCCAGCTGAAAGACGCGTTGACGGGAGCGGAATTTCACTGGGACAAGACAGAGCGTTTCCGCAAGGTGGCCTCGTGAATCCGTATCTCGGCACCTGCGCCCTTTTTCTGGCCGCGAGCGCGCTCGTGGTGCTGCCGCTGGTACCGGGCTTATGGGAACTACACCGTAAGAGCGATGCGGCGGCGCTCAGTGTGATTCAGCAGCATGCGGGAGAAATCCGCTATTTCGCCGACAGCTTTCGCGGCTACATCAAGTCGCTCGAGCCCCTGCTCAACGAGTGTGGCCGGTCCGGGCGGATGGTGGGGGGAACGATGATGGATGGCACGGACTATGTGGTGCTGGGAGGCCGCGGCGAAGCGTTGCGCCTGCCCGCTTCTCCGAAGGACCAGGACTTCCAGGTCTTAATCGCGTCCGCCGGCGATCTGCTGGTGCCATCCCAAACCGCGTTCTCCAAGGACCTTTATGCCCGCGGCCGATTCCTTGGGGGCACGGACAACACCTACCGGGCCATCCTCGGGGAGCGCGACATTCGCTTGGGCGATCGCAGCAGCGTCCTGCGCTGGGTGCACGCCGTGGGCGATTTCCATGCCGGTACCGATTGCAGACTCTACGGCCGTGTCTCCTCCGAACACGCCATCCGCCTGGGCGCGGGGTGTCGCTTCTCACGCCTGCATGCCCCCTCCATCGAAATCGGAGAGGCCCCGCGGGTCGATAGTCCATGGCTTAGGAACCGACCTTCTCCGGCTGCCGAGGAGCATGGAGCGCGTGTCTTACATGAGGGCAATTTCGAAATCCCTGCCGGTCTGTTCGAGCGCAGCGTGGTGGTGCGGGGCCAGCTGCATATTCGGGCGGGGGCCCGCGTTTATGGGAATGTGAAAAGCTGGAAGGATGCGGTGCTCGAACCCGGAGTCTGGATCAAGGGAAGTCTGATCAGCGCGCGGAACCTCGTCATTGGCGCCAATTGCAGGATCCATGGGCCGGCGATCGCCGAGCGCCAGATGCTCGTCGCGCCGGGCACGCAGTTTGGCGAAGCTCGACATTTGACCACGGTCAGTGCTCCCAAGATCGAGGTTGCCGAGGGGGTTCGAATCTTTGGTTCGCTCTGGGCCCGCGAGCATGGCCAGGCGGGGATAAGGTCATGAGAAGTTGCTTGAGGAGAGCAGCCTTCCTGCTGGCGGCCATCGTTGGTTACGCGGAGGTCGCAGGCGGCGCCAGTTTGACGGCGGACCGGCTGCTGCTCCTGGTGCCCGACAATAGGAGCTTGACCGGGCCCGACGTGGACCTATGGACGGATGCCGCCAGCGAAGAAGGGCTGCATCTGGTGGCCATGCACGACTCGGAATTCGCCCGCCCCTTATTCGCCAGGCCCTCGGCGGCTGGAGTCATTCTGCCTGACACCATCCATCAAAAGACAAGCGATGCCTTCGTGGCTGCCATCCGTCAGTTCGTGGCGGGAGGGGGGAAGCTGATGCTGGTCTACGACGCCGGAGCGCTTTCCCTCGAAGGCCGCTACGCTCTCGGCCGGTCTCGTCTGTCGGACTTGGCTGGCGTTAATTATTGTCTTTACGACACGCTCCGGGAGAAGACCATTCAATGGAGCGGCGTGGGAGGCGCTGCCAGCGCGGTGCGGGAGCTCGGGATCCCGCCAGGGAAGTACTATCCCATCGACGATCGAAGCATTGCCAATGCCAAGGCTTCCTCGGGAGCCGGAGGCCTTGAGGTTCGGCTGCGCAGCTACAAATACGGGGATCTCAAATATCCCAGTTTCGTGACCTCCGGGAACTACGCGGGAAAGGTCCTTCTCCGCTCCGAGGCCGGCATCGTCGCCGGCGAGCACAGCTACGCGAAGGGCACGGTGCTGTTCGTCAACCTTCCTCTCGCCTATCTGAAAAGCAACACCGATGGCCTTATGCTGCACGTGTTTCTCCAATACTTCGCCGAGCACATGCTGGCCTTGCCCCATCTCATGGCGGTGCCCGATGGCATCGGAGGGCTGGTCTTGAACTGGCACATCGATTCCAATGCGGCCATTCGCCCGCTGGAAGAGCTGAGATCCTGGAGGCCGTTACAAGAGCAGGGGCCGTATTCGATTCATGCGACCGCCGGCCCCGACGACACCGCATTCGGGGATCACCGGGGCTTTGATGTCGAGCACAACCCGTTGAGTCAGCAACTGATCCGTGAGTACGTAAGGCAGGGCAGCCAGGTAGGAAGCCATGGAGGCTGGCTGCACGATTATTTCTCCAGCCACGTGGACAGCGGCAACCCCAAGGATCTCGAACCGCTCTTGGTCTCGAATAAGGCGGCTCTCGAACAGGTCACCGGCAAACCGGTCGTCGAATATTCTGCCCCAAGTGGAAATCAACCGCCCTGGGTCACCGAGTGGCTGGAGTCGCACGGGTTCCTGGCCTATTACTATACCGGCAACATGGGGATGGGCCCGACGCAAGGCTATCGGAATGGGCTGCGAGAAGGCCAGCGCCTTTGGTCCTTCCCCATCCTCCAGCTCGATCGGGCGGCCAGCTTCGAGGAGATGAAGTCAGAAGGCTATTCGAGCAAGGAGATTCTCGACTGGCTGGATGCGGTGGCGGAATTCGCCGCGGACCTCCGCACGGTGCGATTAGTCTACTTTCACCCTCCCGGAATCCTGCCCTACAAGAAGGTGGTGTTGCGCTGGCTGGAAACCACCGGCCGCCTGAGAAAAGCAGGGAAATTCCGCTGGTACACCATGGCCGCCCTGGCCACCTTCCTGAACGCGCGCAAGCAGGTCGACTGGCAGGTCTCCCCGGAAGGCCGGGGCATCAAGCTGGCTGCCACGCATCCTCAAGATCTCGAGCACCAGTCGTGGTGGTTTCCCGCGGCCCGATTTTCAGAGCTTCGAATCGTCCACGGTTCGGCCAAGATCGTCCGAGAAGAAGGGGGATGGCTGGTCGTTGCGGGCAGCGGGAACCATCTGGAGCTCGAAGCCGAGTTGGTGCCATGAGAAACCGGAATCGAAAATTCGAGCGAGTCGGAACCCTTTTGCTGATCCTGAGCTGCGCCTTGGCTCCGGCGGTACAGGCTCAGGACGGTTCCCAGCCGAGTTCGACCTCCGCCGGTTCGGGCTCGGTCACCCCCAACCCTCCCTCGGAAACACAAGCGAAACTGCTCGGCAGCTACCTCGAAAGTGGCGGCAGCTACATGACGCTCAGCAACGGCTTTGGCTACTGGACGAGCGGATATTCGCGAGCCGTGTATGCCCGGGGCGAGGATGTGTGGAACGGTGAACTCAACGCGGAGCATGAATTCGGCGACACGGGAGCGTATTTCGCCCTCGGCGATACTCACACCCTCAATGCCGATTGGTATGCTTCGCTGACAGTCGGATCGAGCGCCGACGGCTTTTTTCTTCCCCGTTTTCGCGGCGATGGATTCCTCAATCGCAAATGGCTGCGTCGCCGGCAATGGGTGACCACTGCCGGATTTGGGTACGTCGCGGCCAAAGATGTGCACCGCGATCATGTTTTTTTTCTGGGCAGCACCTACTACTTTGCCAAACCGTGGATCTTCGAAAGCGGCGCATATTTCGATATTAGCGATCCGGGCAGGGTGCTGGCTCCGGCCGGTTTTGTAGCTCTCACCGCAGGGCGCAACCAGCACCAATATGTCGTAGTGCGGGCCGGACTCGGCGAAGAGGCTTACCAGCTGATCGGCCCTACCGTGAGTCTCACACAATTTCAGAGCCAAACCCTCACTCTCACCTGGCGCAAGTGGGTGGGCACCAACTGGGGATTCAACCTCATAGGAGACTACTATCACAGTCCGTTCTACCAGCGGGCCGGGACTAGCTTCGGTGTGTTCAAGGAATTTTGAAATGCGCGACTCCATCGCGCTGCGGGTCCGGCCGAAGCCAGCCGGTACGCCGGCTTCTCGCGGGTATCGCGGCAGCATTATCTCCATGCATCGCGCCTTGGCGCAGTTTGACCTGGGGGCACTGAACCTGTTCACCGGGATCTGGCTGTGCGTCGCTTTCACCTTCATCTGGCTTGAGTTGTTGGGACCGGTCTGTCGCTTCTGGAGCCGCCTGCTGGGGTGGGCTCTGTGGCAGCTGCCCTTACAGGCGCAGTTGGCGTTCGCTGAATATCACCTGCGATCCTTTACCTTCGAAGTTCCCTATCTTGAAATCCAACCGGTCTTGCCTGATCCTCTGATCTGGTCGTCGACCTTTGGAATTACGCTCCTGGCCTTCGGCCTCACTTTCTTCCTTTCCGACCGCATCATGCCCGTGGCCTACCTGGTACGCGGCATCTTGCTCGTCCAGGCCAGTGCATTGTTCTACTTTGCGCTCTGGCCTTCACAATTCCCCCACACGCCGGGCAGCTATATGCAGGGACTGGCGAGCGCGGGATTGTGCTTGATCTCCATCGTTCCCTTCCTCTTTGCCTGCACTTACTACATCTTTGCCTTTGCTCTGTGGAAAAAAGCGGTTCTGACCATGCTCACCATGGCGCATCTGGTGCTTTTCTTTCCCTTGCAGATGTTGGTCGAAGCCCTGATTCTTGAAAGGAGCGTGTTGTTCCTGCCCGTGCTTTACATCGTTTTTGGACTCCCTCTCGATGTGCTGCTGGTCATTGCCTTCTACTCCTGGGGGATGACCTGGTCCTTCCGCAAGGCGCGCTAAGACCTGGTGTCACTCTGGATCGCTCGAGGCTGGAGGTTGCGCCTAGGCGCCGGTTCCCACCGGCACGATTCATCTTATAAAATGAGAAGATAGTACTCATCTTGAGCAGTGCGGGTTGGCGTTTGTCCCAAGGATTGCTTCCCTTGGGGATCAGAGCCAGGGGAAGGGTGTAGGTTCAATCCCTCCTCCAGTCGGAAATAAGAGCCATGACGCAGTTTGCAAGCAAGAAGGGCGTGATCGGGATTTTGACCGGTGGGGGCGACGTGCCCGGCTTGAACCCAGCCATTCGCGCGGTCACCATTCGGGCTCTGCGGGAAGGATACCAGGTGGTGGGTTTGCGGCGCGGATGGGCGGGGTTAGTGGATCTCGTGCGCGAAAACGATTATGACAACAGTGCTAACTTCCAGATCCTCTCAGAGGAGATCGTAAATCGCGCGGGCCGTACCGGCGGCACATTCCTCCACAGTTCCCGCACCAATCCCGCCAAGGTGAAAAAATCCGCAGTCCCGCCTCATCTTGCCGGAACTTACGCGGCCGACACCAACGATTTGACGCCGGAGGTGTTAAAAAACCTCGATTGGCTGGGAGTGAACTACCTGATCCCCATCGGCGGCGATGACACCCTCAGCTATGGTGTGCGTCTCTATAAGGAAGGGGTGAATGTGGTATCGATTCCGAAGACGATGGATAACGATGTTCCCGGCACCGACTACTGCATCGGATTCAGCACCGCCGTGACCCGCACCATACAGATGACGAATGACCTCAGGACCTCGGCGGGATCGCACGAACGATTTCTGGTGCTCGAGGTGTTCGGCCGATACGCGGGGTTCACCGCCATGTTGCCGACCATGGCGGGTGCCGCCAACCGCTGCGTGATTCCGGAATACAAGTTTGACATCGAACGCCTCGCCGAGTTGTTGGTGGCCGATCGCCGCCAGAATCCCAGCCGTTACTCGGTAGTGTTGGTTTCCGAAGGAGCCATGTTTCAAGGCGGGGAGATGATCTTCGAGCGGGAGACCAGGGATGCCTACGGTCACAAAAAGCTCGGAGGCATCGGCGACCTGGTGGCCAACAAACTCCAAGAGTTGTCACCCAAATTCAACAACGGCAAGACGATTGAGGTGATTCATCAGAAACTGGGATACCTGGTGCGTTGCGGAGATCCGGATGCAATCGACTCCATTGTTCCGATGGCCTACGGAAATCTCGCTCTGGATCTCATTCTGAATCGGATTCACGGCCGGCTCGTGGTGTTGAAAAACGGGCGTTATGACAACATGCCCATCGAAACCGTGATTGCGTCCAAGAAGTTTGTGAATGTGGAAGAACATTACAACACCGAGCGCTTGCGGCCGCATTACAGCAGCTTTGAGATGAAACCGTTGTTTATCATGACCAGCGATTAGCAGCGTTCGTCCCGGCTAGCTTGCCGCCCCGGGCCCGGTTTCTACTCACCTTGCGAAAAACCAGTCGAACGACTTCACGGCCATGAATTCGTCGTCCTTGACGTCAAAGACGGTGTAGAGCTTGGTGACCAGAAGCAGGTCACGAACTTTCTTGCTGAGGTTCAGCAGTTTCAGTTGCCCTCCCTGGTTTCGAACCGTGGTATAGCTGGCGATCAGCTCGCCCAGTCCGGAGCTATCGATATAGCTGACCTCGGCCAGGTTGAGAATGATTTTCTTCTCTCCTCGGCTCACCAGATCGTGCACCGCACTCCGCAAAAGGCCAGTCTCTGGGCCGAGAGTAATGTGCCCGCTAATGTCGACAATCGCGACGTCCTCTACCTTTCGCGTGGCGATTTTCATGGCAGGAAAGATCTCCCTGGCGGCCTGCGCTTGCCCTTCCCGACCATCTTCGAGGCTTATTGCCAGGAAGTCAATCCGACAGGAAGGGATAATCGAGGAGGATTACTGGCAGTAGGCGCGGGCAGCAGGCTCAAATTGGTCCATCTGCGCATCACGCTGGGTGGTCAACCTGCCATCGGGAGTCTTGCCAAACAGTTCCGAGCCGGGGCAGTAATAGAGCGCGGTGTGTTGGTCGACCCAGACCTGGACGGCCGGATTTCCTAGGGAAGCCGGCCGCTCTGGGAGTTCGGCTAAGCCGAGCTTGACCAGGGCTCGCTCCCAGAGCGTAAGGGAGGGTTGCGAGGGTGTCTGGCGACCGGCGACGGGTCGTGCATCCCAGGCGAAGAGGCTGAATAGAAGCAATGCCGATGCCATCGCCAGAGAAACATCTCCGCGATGCTTGTCCAGCCAATCTTCGAGGTGCTCACGGGGCGAAGGAATTGCGCATTCGGCCAAGTTGGCGGCGTCATTGTCGCTGGCCAGCAGGGTTACGAACTCCAGGCCGAAGCAAAAGCCGGAACGATTGCGAACCACCCCTGCTACTCGCAGCTTGCTAGAAGTTTGGAATTCCACTTTCATCAAGTCGCCGGGTTCCAGGCAAACGCCGCCGTACAAGGCCATGCCCGAGCGGCTGATTTCATTGGCGAGTCCGGGGACGGGGTCGCCGCCGGCAGAGATCAGCACCGGAAGGTTGGCTTGGTATCGCGGCCAACGCCGAGTGTTCGTGACGTCGAGAGCCCTATCCATTGCTGTCGGCATCGGAGACACGTTACTTCGGCAGCGGTAGGTGGAGCACACAAAAGGCCCCAACCAACCCGATCGTGATGATGGCAATCGCCCCTGCCAGGAACTTGAAGGTGCGTCGCTGGGTCGTTGTTGCGACCGCCGCACCCCGGAACTTCTCGATCCAAAGCTGGTCAACATCCCGCGGGTTGAGCGATGCCTTGATGGTGGTTCCAAGTTTGCGTTGGTCATCCAGGGGGAGCGAAGTGAAGCGGAACGGCTGCAACGTGTTTGTAACCGGAGGTAACATTTCTGCCCCTCCCAAAACCGTTCCGGCCTGGGTCAGGAACATCATTTTGACTTTGGCACCCCTCACCAGGGGATTCGAAACCGACAGGAGGCCGCCGGTTAAGGAGAGTACTTGCAGCTTGCCGGAGGCTCGCTGGCCGTCCTCGAACCGGAGCACGGCGGGAGTCGCGCATGCCAGATGGGCGCGAGGAGACCGCTGCGGGGAGTGTGGTTGGGGAAGGAAACTCATCCGCCTTCAGTATGAACTGCGCCCGCGGAGTCGTAGAAGGTTACGTAAGGCCTCGTCCCCTGATGCCATGGGTGAGTGTGCCCCGGGGCACCTTGGGTACCTGTGCCTCCAGCCGACGCCTTTCGAACTCGAGCCGGCTGGAATCGGAGTTGTGCCGAGCCAGATTGCGAGGGGGCGGTTCGGAGGATATAGTTTCTGTTGAGGGTTTTCTTTTGAAAGGTTCTATGCAACCGCAAGATGCACCGCCCAGTCGGCCGAACCAGGCACACGGCGCGGCGGTCGAACATTTATTCAACGCCCATAACCTCTTAGAGACTTTGCGCAAGCGGATTGGCGAGCATCCTGAACTGGCTGAGGCGATTGTGAAGTTGGAGACCGCCCTCAGCATTTTGACGGTCAAAACCGGCGGAATGCTCTAGTCGGCCGCAGGCGCAGGTGAGGCTGCAGTCCGGGTTTCGCGTCCGCGGTTTTCGTTTCTGCCGGGCCGCACGCGGTCCCGATGAGAAGCGGGCAGGAGGCGGATTTGCGCTTTCTGCTGCGACCGCAATCTTCGCCCCTTTCCGAGGCCTCCGGCCTGTCGGCCGCGGTGATCGGCCCGCGGTCGCTGCCCCGAGTTTGCGATCCCTCCTCGATACCAACCCATCGCAGTCGAGCGCGCTCCGCCCGGGAGCTTCGGTATAATCCCTGTTCATCAGGAAAGCGCTTCCGCATGCCAAACTATCAAGACGGGATGGAGGTGCGCGCTGGGGTCGAAGTGGCTGGGATGAGCGATGTGGGCTGCCAGCGGCAAACGAACGAAGACCGCTACGGCTACTGGGAACCGTCGAGTGACGCGGAGTTTGAAGGCAAGGGCAGACTTGCCGTGGTGGCAGACGGCATGGGCGGGCACGAAGGCGGACAGGATGCGAGCCGCATTGCCGTCGATGCCATCCAGCAACTCTACGCTACCAGCCGTGGTGACGATCCCCAAGCGCTCCTCACAGCTGCTTTCCACGAAGCCCACGCACGCATTCATCAATTTGCTGCCAAGCATCCTGAATTGCAGGGCATGGGGACGACTGCGACTGCCATCGTGTTGCGCGCCAATCGACTGTACTATTGCCATATTGGAGACAGCCGCCTGTACCTGGTTCGAGGTGGCCGGATCACCCGCCTAACCCGCGACCACTCGTATGTTGGCAGTTTGGTCGAAAACGGGTTCATCACTTCGGAAGAGGCCGAAACTCACCCCCAACGTCATATCCTGATGGCAGCCCTGGGAGCCGGGCAGGAGTTCTCACCCGAGAGCCCGGAACATCCCATTCCACTCGAGTCGGGCGACGTCTTACTGCTGTGCACGGATGGGCTGTGGGGCTTGGTGGCCGACGAGGAGCTCGCGCAAACGGTCGCCGGAATGCGACCTGCCGAGGCTTGCCGCGCCCTGATCGGCTTGGCCAAAGAGCGCGGCGGTCACGACAACATCACGGTCCAGGTGTTGCGCCTGGACTGAGGTGCGGCTTTCGTTTTCCGGTGGAGTGTTTCTGCGCAGATTGTTCTCGGTCGGCGCCAAGCGGGCTTAGAGGCGCTCGGCTGGGGCCGTCGGACCCCCCACCTCTGAATGCATCACCAAGCAGGCTTTGCGTCGCTGGTCCGTGGGCATCGGGGGTGCCGGTCCCTCGCATGTCAATTAACTCGATTGATCCAGTAGAGTTTATGGCATACTACCGGTCTATGAAGATTTCGCAAAAGGGACTGTACGCCCTGCAAGCCATGATGATGCTGGCCCGGCGCTATAACCAGGGTGCCATCCGCATCCGCGATATTGCGTATGAAGAAGACTTGCCGGAGAAGTTTCTAGAATTGATTTTGCTCGAACTCAAGAACGCCCGCATGGTCGAAAGCGTGCGTGGAGCCAAGGGTGGATACCAGCTGCGCCGGCAGCCTTCGGAGATCCGCCTGAGCGATATTATCCGGCTGATTGACGGGCCGCTGGCACCCTTTGGCGATGCCGAGCAATTGCGCACTCTGATTGACCGCGACACGGAGCATCGTACGCTGTACCAGATCTTCCTGGATGTGCGCAATGCCGCGGCTCGCATTCTGGAACATACAACCCTCGCCGACATCGTGGGTGGGAAAGGGCCGGGATCAAAGCGAGGTTCAGCCAAGAAAAAGGCTGGGGAGGCCGCCGTGTTGCCGATGGTAGTCCCGGGAAGCCGGCGGCGAGAGGAATAGATCTGTCGTCGGTCGATGCCTCGGTTCGTTCTCCCCTTGGATGATGGGGTGGAGAGGCCGACTGCACCGAATACGTATGATTACGCGACGTGATTTTCTCCTGGCAGTTCCCGCCGGGTTCGCGGCAGCGTCCGCGCTTTCTCCCTGGCTCGCGTGCGCCCAGGAACCAGGTCCCTTCATCCCCGGCGAAGGTGGAATGATCGTGCGCTCCGCCCGTTTCTTGGATCTCGAAATGCCGCCGGAGTTTCTTGATTCCTGGATCACCCCGGTGCCGCATTTTTTCGTGCGCAATCACATGCATGAACCGAGCACCCTCGACGGGGAAACCTGGCGGCTCACGATCAGCGGCGAAGTGGAGAAGCCGTTGACCTTGAGCTTGGCCGAGCTTGCCAAATTCGAGATTCACACCGTGACCAATACCCTCGAATGTGCGGGCAACGGCCGCGGGTTCTATCAACCGCATGTTCCGGGCGTGCAATGGCAAAAGGGAGCCGTAGGTACGGCTCGCTTCTCCGGTCCGAGGCTCGGTGACATTCTGGAGCGAGCTGGCGTCGAAGGTTCCGGCAAGCACGTCATGTTTCACGGCTTGGACGAAGTGCCGGGTAAAGTTCCTCCCTT
>JASHSL010000156.1 GCA_030040855.1 Terriglobales bacterium | reverse complement strand
GTTCTTCTCGATGACTTGGGTGCGGTGAAGCCCTCCGAATGGGTGTGGGACACCGTGAGCCTGATCTTGAACAGCCGCTACAACGATAACCGAACCACCTTGATTACCAGCAACTATCTGGACGGCCCGAGCGCAGCCGCCGACGGCGTCGAGGGTGTGCGGCGCGCCTCTCGGGAGGAGACCCTAGGCGACCGCATTGGTGAGCGGATGCGCTCGCGCCTGTTTGAAATGTGCCGCCTGGTGCAGCTGAATGGAAGAGATTACCGGCAACGGTTTCGAACCGCCCCGGGTCGATGATGGCGGCGGAACCCGGGGTCCGATCAGAACTTGATTTCGACGGTCATTTCGGTTTCTTGGCTGGCGGTGACGTACTTCCAGTTTTTCACGGCTTTTAGCGCCGATTCCGCCAGCAGGGGATGACCGCCAACATACTCCAGTCGGCGCACGCTGCCGTCGGGGGTGATCCAGATGTGTAGTTTCACGGTTCCGTGCAGACCCATCTTCTTGGCGACCTCGGGATATTCCGGATCTTCGCTGTGCACAATGGCGCGCGGATGCTCAGCCGCGTATCCGCAGCCGCTCAACAGAAGGATCCAAAAGACGATGTGCCGAATTGTCGTCAATCTTTTGTCCTAGAAGATCAGCCGTAAGGCAAGCTGGATCAACCTTGGGTCTCGTTCCCCGTTCACCATGCCGAAAGATGCGCCATCGGAAATGTTTCCGTCGGGGTTCAGGAATTGAGTCCGATTAAACACATTAAAGAATTCTGACCGGAACTCCAAAGTCTTGCCTTCGGTGATCTGAAAGTTTTTGTGAAGGGCAAGATCGAGTTCGGCGATACCCGGGCCGCAACATACGTCGCGCGGAGCGTTGCCAATCACCCCCAACGGGCCGTTGGCAAACGACCCGGGATTGAAATAGTACCCTCCCGATTTTTGCGGAGAGAGCCGCTGAAACGGCGCAATCTGGTTGGGTTCGCCGGGATCCTCAAAGTCGAAGCTGCCCATCAATTCCAAGTCGCTCGAAGACGTAATGCGGATGGGGAAGCCCGATTGCAAGGTCCAGATGCCGGCGAGCGCCCATCCGTTGACCACGTAGCGAGTCCAGTTCGTGACCGAGAAGCTGGGGATCCGCCAGTATTCGCTCAGCACAAATCGGTTGGCGGCATGGAACAAGGACAAGGACCGTTCTCTCTCCGGGTCGAGGGGATCGACGGAGTTTTCAAAGCTCGAAGCGTTGTCGATCGATTTGCTGAAGGTATAAGAAGCCAGGAACTCTAATCCGTGCGAGAATCGCCGGCTCAGTTCCGCTTGGAACGAGTTGTAGACCGAGTTGGCAATGGGCGCCATGGCAAACAAACTGGTGAACACGGGCACGCCGTCCGGCGGGCACCCCACCCCGGTGGTTGGCTGGCAGAAGGGGGAAGAATACTTGCGCAGCCCCACGAGCGTAATGGGGCTCGGGTTGGGCCCGGTCACCGTCGGCACCGAACCGTAGGGCAGATGCAGCGAAACTCCGGCGGGAATGGCCCCGGCCGGAATGTAATAGGCGAGATCCTCGCCGAAGGGTCCGCAGGACTGGCCGGGGATCAGGTTCAGCTCCAGGCAGGTCTGGGCGGTTCCAAAGTTCTGGTCCGAGCTTGAGAGCAGGCGATGCCCCTCACTGCCCACGTAGCCGAACTGCAGCATCAGGTCTCTTGAGAGTTCACGCTGAATCGTCAGGTGATACTGTTCCGCGTACTGCGGCCGAAGGGTAGAGGGGAAGTTGCCAAACAGCTCGATCGGTCGGAAGCGCGCGAAATCGATCGGCGTTCCCCGCGCGGGAGTCTCAATGCCGTTGAACGGATTCGGGGTGACCACTCCGTTTTGGGTTAGAAAGGGGGTGTTGAAAAGCGGATTGCTGATTTCTGTGCTCCCGCCGTACGGTGGCTGGGCGGCAAACGAGGCAAACATCACCTCCTCGTCGGTGTCGTAGAAGATTCCCCATCCCGCCCGGACGCTCGATTTACCGGGGCCGCCAAACAGTTTCGACCACAACCCCGTCGTGCTGCTGGGCGACCAGGCGAAGCCCAGCCTGGGGGCAAACGCGTGAAGATAAGTGTAGGTGAGGCCCTTGGGAACGCCAGGGTCGCCGGGGAAAACCAATCCCAGGGGGAAGACCGCTCGCGCGGGACCGTTGGGCGAACAGTCGCTCGAACCAAAGGTTGCGACCAGCGGATCGGAAGCGCTCAGCTGGCAGGGGAAGACGCTGCTGGCCTCCCCGGCGCGGAACTCCTGAACCCGCTGGCCGGCGTCGGTTTGCGGAGTGTTCACCTCCCAGCGCAACCCGTAGTAGAGCGTCACATTGCTCTTGAGCTTCCAGGCGTCCTGGGCAAACAATCCCAGTTCAAAAGAACGGACGTCCAAGGCGTTTGCCGAACCCTGCGTGTAGGTATCGGGAAGACCCAGCAAGTAGTTGGGAACCAAATCCGAATATTCCACATCGTTGGGACCCCCGCCGGTGTACTGGAAGTTGCCGTTGATGTTGTAGTAGTACGTCTGGTGGAAGCGCTGGTCGCGCGCGTCTACGCCAAATTTCAGGGTGTGCTTTCCGAACGTCTTGGCGACACTCTCAAACCCCTGGTAGACATTGCCCGCCTGAGAAAAAAATCCGTTGGCGTTGTTTCCCAGGCTGAATCCGCCGGCTAAGCCTACAAACGGCACACCTTCAAATTCCGGCGAATCTCCCGGAGTGATTCCCAGCCGCGGGTTGGACGGATCGGAAAAACAGTAGGCGGATGGGATGGTGCTGCAGGAATCCTGTACCAACCCGGTGCGTTGTGGAGCAAGGAATTTCCCCTCCCCTTCGCGGTAGTAGACAAAGTGGGCTTCGTTGGTCGTGCGCGCGCTGATCATCCAGTTATGCGAGAGATTCACCTGCTGGAAGCGGGTTTGGGTTGTGCTGCCGAAATCCGGGAGGTTGGCACCGACCGCCTGGAATGCGGCGAACGGTTGGTCGTCATAGCCGCCGTTAAAGTAGTAGTACAGACTGAGCTGCTGCTGGCTGGTCAGGTTGTGATCGAGGCGCGTCGTCATCTGGTCTTGCCGCTCTGCCTCATCGGGGACGGCAAGGTAGACCTTCGAACCCATATTCGGTAGCGGGACAAAACTGTTCAGCAAATCGAGAGCCGTGGGATCAAAGCATGACGTCGGGATGATGTTGCCGGGGAAGATGGAGGCGTAGGTGGTCCCGGCCGCGATGGGAGCTCCGTGACGGGCGGCCACTGCCGCCGCGCATCCCGGGCGCTGGTTCATCTCGCTGGCCACGGTCGCATTGGTCAGGGTGCCGGCGAAGGCCGGCCCGGCGGAGAAATCTCCGCTCCGTTCCGGGACGGTTGGCACCACGATGGGACCGGAATTGATGCCGTCCCGTAGGCGTTGTCCTTCGTAGGAGGTAAAGAAGAAAGTCTTGTCGCGGCGGATCGCCCCACCAAAGGTCCCGCCGAATTGATTCTGCTTAAAGTCGGGCTTTTGGGGATTCAGATAACCCTGGGCGTTCAGCACATTGTTCCGAAAAAATTCGTACACCGACCCGTGGAAGGAGTCGCTGCCGGATTTCGTCACTACGTTGACCACGGAACCGTCATTGCGCCCGAGGTCGGCATCGTAGTCATGCGAAATGACGCGAAACTCGCTGATCGAGTCCGGGGATGGCTGCAACGAGGGCGCGTTCACGAACAGGTCGTCGGCAGGACCGCCGTTCACGTTGTAATTGTTCGAGCGGGCGCGGGCGCCGTTGACCGAGACCACGCCGGGTTGATCGCTGCCGTAGAAAAGGTTGGTCCCGAGCGTATCCTCGACTCCCGGCTGCAGCTGAAGCAGTTCGTAAGTATCGCGCGATTTCAGCGGCAGCTCTGACACCGCGAGGGTATCCATCACGACGCCAAGCTGGGTGTTCGAGGTTTCCACCATCGAGGGGGTGACATGAAATTCCGAGTGCGCTCCCATGGCACTCAGTTGGATGTCAAGGGTGACCACCTGCCCGATGTTGGCCCGGAGCTCCTCAAGCTGCCAGGTTCCGAACCCGTCCGCCTTTACCTCGACTTTGTAGCGCCCTACGGGCAGAGACCTGATCTTGAACTCACCTTCGTCATTGGTGGACGCGGCCCGCATCAGCGCAGTGTTCTGGCTGGTAATGATGACGAACGCGCTCACGACCGGATGCCCATTGGGTCCTACGATCGTGCCCTGAACTTCAGCCGTGTTCTGTGCGAGCGCAACCAGAGGGGTAAGAAGGAAAATAACCCCCAGTTTCAGCACGGCACTGGCGTGCAGTTTCATCCAATGACTCCTGTGTGATTACTAGCGTGTACTCGCCGTAACAGTAGTGCTCCCGACCGTGCGCTCGCAAGGTAACGAGAGTAATGCGGTAATCTGCGGATGCTTCCGTTATGCTGCTAATCGTCCGAGAAGTGCATGGTGGAAAAGGTGGGAACACACACAGCAGTTGCGGCCAAACGAATCACCGCGAGTAACGGGAGCTCAACCGGACAGCGGGTCACCTTGGCAGGGCTGGAGGTTAATTCCAAACTGCTCTTAAAATTTGCCGAGTCCTTCAAGGCGTTCAATCTGGACTGTCGGCCGGTGGCGATGAAATCCGCCAACACTCGTCATGCGGGTACTATTACCGCCTGTGTGCTGCCCTTGAACCAAACCGCGGTAACTTCGCTGCGGAAGTCGGGATGGTTCTTGCCCCGGCGCACGCTGCTGTACGGGATTGGAGACTGGAACGCCGCCGCACGCTTCCATGATCTCGGAATCAATGCCTTGCTCGAAAGGACGACCGAGCTTTGCTTCCGCACCGCTGTGTCCACCACCCGCTCGGTGATCGCCCATGGGATCGGCGAGTACGCTCGCGTGCCCATTGTCACCGCCGTCGTCATCAAGGCCGAAGGCATCGCTGCCAAAGGGATTACAAGAAACGTTGGCCCGGGCGGCATGGCCGTGACCCTCTCGCGCAGTGCCAGTCTGCCCGCCGAGGTCAATCTCGAGTTTTCTTTGCCGGGTGCCCGCCCATTTAGCCTGCGCGCATCCCCCCGTTGGTACTCCGGCCTTCTGGTCGGATTGCGGTTCCAACCCTCGAAAAGCGAGAACGTCCTGAGGAAGTGGATTAGCGAGTATGCCCGCTTAGGGAAACAGGCGTAATGCGAGCATTGTCACTCCGCGGGATACGCGGATGTGCCTTATTCTCAAGGCATTGCCTCGATCGCGCCGGCTCCTAGTGACCTTGGTGTCAGCCGAAGTTATCCCTGGCGCTATGACGAACGTGACTTTCTGCGACACCCCCGCTTCCATAGAATGAAACCACAGCATGGGAACCGGCTCACTCACCTCGGAACACGTCTGGCGAGCCGCCTCCGCGGAGGCGCCTGCATCCGTGGACGTCCCACAACTGATTGTCCCCGAAGCATTCGCGGTTCCCCTGACCGGTCTGGACGTCGATGCGGAGGTGAGCCTTGCGCATCCATCCTCGGGGGCCCGGGGCGTCGTCTCCGAAGCACCCGCCGTTTCGCTGCCGGCCCAAAACCCAGGGATGGTTGCCTCCGTAAGGCACACCCTGAAGACGAAATGGTTCTGGTATGCGATGGCTTCCTCACTGTGCTGGACGGGTTGGGCCTTCACCGCCAAGATTGGTTCGAGGGAGATTCCTCCGGCCGCGATGGAATTCGTTTCCGCCCTCGGATTTCTGCTCGTCAGCCTGGGTGTGCTGCGACCAAAGGCCGCCCAACGCGGCGCCAGCCGGAAGGGCAGAGGCTTCGCACTGGTCAGCGGCATCCTGCTGGCGCTTGGCGGAATCTGCCTTTATGGCGCCTATCGCACCGGCTACAACGCTTCGATGATCACGGCCGTGACCTCCCTGTACCCCATGGTCACGGTTCTTGGTGCGGTCTGGTTCTTACGGGAAAGGCTGAACAAGATGCAAGTTTTGGGGCTGCTGTTCGCCGTTGCCGCCATGTCCATACTTTCACTTTGAGCCTCCTTTTATGAACGCTTCCTTATGGATGGTGCTGGCGATCCTGGGCCTGCTTTCCTGGGGGGCCGTCGGGGTCTTCCAAAAAATGGCGGTGGACCGCGTCGGGGTGCAAACCGCATTTGTCTGGGCGGCTGCCGGTTTCATGTTGTTGCAAGCCCTGGTTATACCCTCGGTTTCCACCCTGAACTATTCGTCGAAGAGCTTGTTCTGCGCCGTACTGAACGGCATCTGCAACGGGCTGGGAATATTGTTGCTCCTGGCAGCCATGCGCCACGGTGGCAAAGCTTCGATCGTCGAGTCGCTGGCTGCACTCTACCCGGTGTTTGTCGTCATGCTGTCGCCCGCCCTTCTGCGCGAGCGGCTGAGCGCATTCCATCTGGTCGGAATCGGCTGCGCGGTCCTAGCGTGCATTTTGCTTTCCGCCGAGAGTCCTGCGTCCAGCTAAAACGGGACTCCGTTTGACAGCAAGGACTGACGGTCGATCAGCCGATTATTCAGTTGACCTATGTAAAATCGATGGGCTCACCGCAATGTTGTGTGCCACCTTGTGCGGATCAAAGATAAACGATCCAGCGGATGCTTGGTCTGCCTCCTTCTGATACGTGACTGCAAAATTCGTGTCCCTATCAGATCACACTGAACTGTTCAAGCAATTCAAGCGCTACCTGATCCAGCACTCAGCGGGGAGTGGCAAGAGCAATTCAATGCTTGGCTTGCACACCAGCTCATTGAATTGGAAGAGGACGGCAAGAAGAGTTTCGATTCGGTAATCGTCGTAACTGACCGCCGCAACCTAGACAAGCAGATCAAGGAAACGATCCAACGGTTTGCGCAGGTATCGTCGGTTGAGCACGAACGGCAACTTCTGAACGGTGGTGATGATGATGCTCAAAGCCGATCCGGAGACGTATTTGATTCCGGTGATTTTGATCACTGCGCTTTCAGAGAAGCAGCACCGGGTCGAGGGCATTAAGAAGGAAAAGATCCATACACCCATGGTCATTGTGAGCGTCTCGCCGAACATTCCACGCGTTCAGGTGAACAGCCGCGGCTACCCCGGGGAGCAGATTACCGCCCTTCGCCGTGCCGGGGTAGTACACGACATTCGAAAACTTGCGGTACCGATTCTATCTTGCTGAAGCAGGGACCTCTTACCGCAGACGATTGGAAGCTGATGCGTGAGCACCCCATCGTTGGCGAGCGTATCGGCTCACCCTTGAAGTCTTTTCCGCTTAGTGCTTCCGATTATTCGGCACCATCATGAGAAATTCGATGGCTCAGGTTATCCCGATGGACTGCGGGGCGATGACATTCCGATAACTGCCAGAGTACTGCAAATAGT
>JASHSL010000155.1 GCA_030040855.1 Terriglobales bacterium | reverse complement strand
GCCAACACCTGGTTCAATTTTTCATAGAAGGGATGTGCCACCGTGTGCGGCAAATTGGTGTGCGGAATCCACAGTGGATCTTGTCGTTGCTGCTTAGCTCTTCGCCCCATCGCCATACGCGCAGTGTACGAATTGATTCTGTGAATTGTGCAGCAAATTTATTTCAGGAATCCAGACTTGCACCACGGACTGCTAGGGACATATTCTCTTGTCTCGGGGGAAGCAGCCGTTGATTTGGTTCTCACTCAGGACCTCCGCTGTCAGTCAGCGGGTTGACTTGCGTGCTCGTGCTCCCACTAGTCCGCGGAGCGCTTATCCCGTCGGTAAGCAGATAGCTTTGGAGTTGAATTGCCGTGGTCCAGAGTTCACCGAGAGTTCGGGCGTAGCTGTCTTCCAGTTGAAAAAGAGTGCGCTGCGACACGATCACTTCGGGATAAGCGGCCGCCATATTGCGGTATTTACCCAAATACAGTTCGTAGGCGCGCTTTGCGCGAGGGATAAGCTGGGTCCGATATCGTTCCTCTTCGACCCTGTTGATCAAATACTGTTGAAGCAGTGGCTGAGCGGTGTGAACGAGTTGCAGCCTGACTCTTGCGACTTCTTCTCGCTCACATTCAACCTGGGCTTTCGCTGCCTGAACATTGCCTTGGTTGCGATTGAAGATCGGAATCTGAATGCCTGCTGTGGCAAATGACTGCACTCCCACTGCGTGCATCGACGGCTCAAGAAGTTCCTGATTTTGCTGAACCCCGGCCCGTAAGCTGAGATCGGGTATCGCCTCCCGCTTGTCCCGCGCCAGCGCCGCGCCGGCCCGAACGGCTCCCTGCTGAGCGCGTTTCAGGCTTGGACTATTCTGAAGTAAATCGTCAAGATATCGGTCGGTATCAATGACAGGCGGGTGATCCATATCGCCCTTCAACAACGCAATGGGCATGTGCGGCTGGCCCGCGATTGCCGCCAGTTCCTCGTACGATTGAATGTAGGCGCGCTGCGCCTTTACGAGTTCCAGCTTTGCCTGCTCGGCTTCGACTTCGGCCTGTAGCACATCGGGCGCGTCCGCTTGTCCGACGTTCGCCAGTTGATGAGCAGTCGTCGCTGCATCGGTGGCAAGAGCCATCAACTTCTGTTGAACCTCAACGGTGCGAAGCTGTGCGAGCGCAGAATAGAATTGGACCTGGACCGCCCCTCGAACGCTCAACTCCTGTTCCTGAACACCAATTTCGTCCTCTTTCCTTTGCTGCTCAAAGACCTTGCGCCGCAGCCCCAACTTGCCTCCGAGTATGATGTTCTGCTGCACAAACCCGCCCTGTTCCCCACCGCCAAAAGAACCGCCTCGGATTTGTTCTCCCTGATAACCAACCAATGGGTTTGGCCAGAGGCCGGCTTGGCGGGCCAGTCCAGCGGAAAGACGCGCGATTGCCTCAGCCTGCTTCAACGTCGGATTGTTCTTCAACGCCAGCGCCTCGAAATCGTCAAGGCTCTTGGCGGGCAGGGTTTTGCTTGCCTGGAGCAGATCAGGTACAGGAAGATTTGATTCGGTCTTCTGATTCGGGTTCTCTGGCTCTTGCATGCTCGACACGTCGGTGGTGATGTTTTGTGGACTATGCATCTCCATCTGCCCCCTACTCTGCTCATGGTCTGGCTGCGATGGAGACGGCATTTGCATTCTGCGCAGATTCTCGTGCTGATGAGTTTGAGCCCGAGCGCCGATCGCAAGGAGCAGCGCAACGATTGCGGCTGTTACTGTTCTCTTCATTAGCTTCTCCTCGCTAGCCGGAGTGCTTCATGTCTTGCATGTCCATGGCGGGCATGCTCGGCATATGCTCTTTGCGTTCCTGGATGCGGCGCATGATCTCATCGTAGCGGTCCGGAGGCAACACGCGCACGTACGTCATCATGCCTTGCATAAATCCGCTCCACCCGGCTGGTAGCCCGTAGTTCTCGGGCTTCTCGACCATTTCGCCCATGGCCATCCTTGGGCCTTCCATGTACGCGTCCTGCGGAAATCCCGGAACCGAATCAGCATTGGGTGCAACGTCGTCGCTTTCCTTGTTCATCTGCGCGCCTTGCATTCCCGGCATGTCAGTTCCTGGGTTTTGCTTCCCAACGGGACCATTACTTGTGGGTTGATCGTTCGTCGAACCCACACCGAGACCTCTTCCGAGGCTCGGACCATAATCGTCACCTGTGGGAACTCCCGGCTCTCCGGTGAGCATGCCCATGCCGTTCTCCATGCTGGCTCCTGCCGGCATTGCTCCACGTGATGCGCGCGTCATCAGGCCCACGTTCGAAGACATCTGGTTCATCATGTGGTGAGGCAGATGACAATGCAGCATCCAGCTCCCCGGATTGTTCGCCACGAATTCGATATCTCTTGCCTGAGCCACTCCCACCAGGACCGTGTTGCCGGGATACCACGCGCTGTCTGGAATCCGTCCGGCTTCGGTCCCAGTCACTTGAAACGTGTGGCCGTGCAAATGGATCGGGTGATGATCCATTCCCAGATTGATCAATCGAATGCGTACACGATCACCGAGCCGAACGATTAACGGAGTAATGGCAGGTCCGACTTTGCCGTTCATGGTGAGCCAGTTGAATTCCATATTCATGGAATTGGGGACGACATTATTCGGCAGCACCGCATACTCTTGAAGCATGATCACAAAGTCTTTGTCCACAGTGGGTCGGTACGGCTGCTTTGGGTGCATGATGAACGCGCCGAGCATTCCCATCATTTCCTGCATGGCCATGTGAGAGTGGTAAAAGTAGGTTCCTGCCTGATGCAGGGTGAATTCGTAGATGAAGCGCCCACCAGGCTTGATTGGCGCCTGACTCACACCAGGACCGCCGTCCACGTCGTTGGGGATTTCGAAGCCATGCCAATGCATGGAGCTCGGCTCCGGCAGATGATTCTCGAGAATGATCCGGACACGGTCGCCCTGATTCACTTGAATCGTTGGCCCAGGAGCGCTTCCATTAAATCCCCAGAGGAGCAGCGTTTTGTTGGGTGCGATCTGCTGTTTCACCGGTTCTGCGATCAAATGGAACACTTTGGTTCCGTTGTCCATCGTGAAGGGCAGGTCCGAAACGTCCGGAGTGCGCACTGGCACGATTGCGGACCCGAATTCTTGCGCAGGATGATTCTTACTGAACCGACTGGCACTCG
>JASHSL010000154.1 GCA_030040855.1 Terriglobales bacterium | reverse complement strand
GGCTTCGTGGGCGAATTCACCATCTTGCAGGGCACGTTCCTGGAGAGCTGGAAGTGGGCGGCGTGGGCGGTGCCGGGCGTGGTCCTGGCGGCGGCGTACTTGCTGTGGCTGTATCAACGAGTGTTCTTCGGAACCGTAACCAATCCCAAGAACGAGAAGCTGCACGATCTGACACCGCGCGAAGTGCTCACCTTCGTCCCGCTTCTCATCCTGGCCTTTTGGATCGGCCTCTATCCTAAGCCGTTCTTCCAGATCTTGCAGCAACCGGTCAATCAGCTGGTCGAGACCGTCCGCCCCGATTATCCGGGCCTGCGAGGCGTGGTCAATGCTTCGACCCAGCCCGCGAGGGTGCCAACGCTCGAGCAGGGCAAGCTCCTTCCGGTCAACGCCGCCCAAGGGAGCCACTAAGTGGTCGGCGCACAGTACTTCACCGGCATCGATTACCTGCTGTCACTACCCGTGATTTTGTTGACGCTGTTCGCGCTCGGCATCCTGCTCATCGATCTGATGATCCCCACGGAGTGGAAGTGGATGAACGCGGCCACGGCCCTGATCGGGGTGCTGTTTGCCGCCGCCGGCGTGCTCAAGGTTCAACTCGTCCAGCGAGAACTGGCCGAGCATGGACAACGGGCCGAGTATGCCTTCATGCACTCGCTGCGCATGGACCACTTCGCCATCTATTTCACCTACTTGTTTCTGGCGGGAGCGGCCCTAGCAATCTTGATCTCGGTGCGGTATCTGGAAATCGAGCGGGAACACCACGGAGAATTCTACGCCCTCATTCTGTTCTCGGTGACGGGCATGATCGCGATGGCCGCAGGCTTTGACATCGTACTCATTTTCATCGGCCTCGAACTGATGGCGATCTCGACGTACGTGTTGGTGGGCTTTCTGCGCAGCGATCGCCGTTCGAACGAGGCGGCGTTGAAATACCTGCTGCTCGGTGCCTTCTCCTCCGGAATCTTTGCCTATGGCTTATCCCTGTTCTACGGCTTGACCGGGAGCACGAATCTGGGGGACATCGCCGACGGCGTCGGTCGCGAGATGGCGGCTCACCATGAACACGCCACTCCGGTGATGATCATTGCTCTGCTTACCACCGCCACCGGTCTGTTCTTCAAGATTGCCGCCGTCCCCTTCCACCAGTGGGCGCCCGACGCTTACGAGGGGGCACCGACCAGTGTTACCGGCTTCATGTCCGTCGCGGTGAAGGCGGCAGCTTGGGCCATGCTCCTCCGCGTTTTCGTGTGGGGATTGTATCCCCTGCGCAACGTTTACTTGCCCCTGGTGGTGTTCGTTTCGGTCCTCACCATGACCGGCGCCAATTTAGCCGCGCTCACCCAGAACAACCTCAAACGGCTGCTCGCCTACTCCTCTATCGCCCACGTGGGCTACATGCTGCTCGGACTCGTGGCCTTCGCTTCCGTAGAGTATCCCGCGGCGGTGACCGACGGATTTCGCGGGATCCTCCTCTACCTGCTGGTGTACACCTTCATGAACCTGGGCGCGTTTGCGGTCATCACTTCGCTCCGCCAGCGCGACGTAATCGGCGACGATATCGACGACATCGCCGGCCTTTATTCCCGGGCCCCCACCGAAGCCGTCCTGATGCTCATCTTTTTGTTGTCCTTGGCGGGAATTCCGCCTCTGGCGGGCTTTTACGGAAAGTACTTCATCTTCCTCAGTCTGGTCGAGAGCGGCCACTATGTCCTGGCTTCCCTGGCCGTGGTTTATGCGGTATTTGGCCTCTACTACTACATGCGAATTGCCAACGCCATGTTCATGCGCGAGGCCCTGGACCCTTCTCGCCTTCCGGTCAGCGCCGCCATGAAGGTTGCCCTGGGCGTCAGCGCCTTCGCCACCCTTTTCATCGGCCTCTTCCCCAACAGCTTCATTCAGCTCGTGACCTGGAGCCTCAGCTAGGAGCGTCCCAACGGGCCTGCATGGAGGCAAACATTTTGCTTGCATGGTGTACTAGTCATATAGTACATTAGGACTGATGAGCTCGCGCCGGCCTCCATTCCGTTTCCGATTGGACCTTCACAGTGGCGTCCCCGTGTATCGCCAGATCATGGACCAAGTGCGCGCTGGTATCGCTTCCGGGTCACTGAGCGTCGGCGATCAACTGCCCACAGTTCGCCAGCTTGCGGTCGATCTGTCGATCAATCCCAACACCGTCGCTCGGGCATACCGCGAACTTGAACTTGGCGGCGCCCTGGAGACGCACCAGGGAACGGGTACTTTCATCAGCGCCCAAGAAATACGAGGTGGGGACGAGGAGCGTTCGCGGCAGTTGGCGCAGATCGTTCGAGACTGCGTGGTTCGCGCGGGAGCCATTGGTTTTACGGTCGAGGATGTGGTGGAGGAGTTGCGCGAGTTGGTGGCAGAGCCAAGTCGCAGGAGATGAACGTCATGACAAAAATAGGCTTGTCCCAGATGAACGGCGTCGCCGTTACGGCCTTTGCACTCTGTATTGTCCTGGGAGCGTTGCTCACCCTGACCATGCATCACCCTGCACCCGCCATCCTCGGCGGGTTGTTAGGAGCGTATCTGCTGTTTGCTATCAAAGTAGTCCGTCAGTGGGAAAAGGTGGCTCTTTTACGGCTCGGCAAGTATGTGGGGCTACGCGGACCAGGATTGTTCCACATTGTGCCGGTGGTGGAGACGCTGAGTCCCTTCGTGGATCAACGGGTGCGCGTGGCCAGCGTGACGGCCGAGTCCACCCTGACTCGCGATACCGTCCCGGTTAACGTCGACGCCATTGTCTTTTGGCTGGTATGGAATGCCGAGAAGGCCATCCTCGAAGTGGAGAACTTTCTGGAGGCCATCAACCTGAGTGCGCAGACCGCGCTGCGGGAGTCGATTGGCCGACACGAATTGGCACAAATGATCACCGAGCGCGAAACCCTGGGACGCGAACTGCAACGCATTCTGGATGAGAAGACAAATCCGTGGGGGATCACGGTGCAATCGGTGGAAGTCCGAGATGTGAGAATTCCGCCGGGTCTCGAGGATGCCATGTCGCGGCAAGCCCAGGCCGAACGGGAACGGCAAGCGCGCATCATTCTGGGACAAGCGGAAACCGAAATTTCCGACAAGTTTGTGCAGGCGGCAGCCGCCTACACCGAAAATCCAACCGCCCTGCATCTTCGCGCCATGAACATGCTGTACGAAGCCATCAAAGAAAGGGGTTCGATGGTGATCGTGCCATCGTCAGCGGTCGAGACGATGGGGCTCGGCGGAACCCTGGCCACCGCCTCACTCGGCGGAGCAAAACCATAACAACGGAATAGGTCGGAAGGAGTTGGACATATGAAGTACGCAGTAGGCGTGTGTCTGCACGGTCGATCATTCCGCGTTGTCACCGCGGTGATCGCTACGGTTGTTCTCACCCCAGGGGTTTGTTTGGCAGCACCCATCGATGCGAAACCAATGGGTGAGTTGATCAATATCGGCGGGCGCAGGCTCCACCTTCATTGCACCGGCACTGGAACCCCGACAGTCGTCGTCGAGAATGGCGGTGCTGCGTTTTCATTCGATTGGGAACTGGTCCAGCCACAGGTCGCCAAGTTTACGCGAATCTGCACCTACGATCGTGCCGGATATGCCTGGAGCGATCCGGGACCGGAATTCGATACCTTTGACCAGGCTGCTCACGATCTTCATCTTCTGCTGGTGAACGCGGGCATTCCAGGTCCGTATGTGCTGGTCGGGCACTCGCTAGGCGGCATGCTGATTCGGTTTTACCAAAATAAATATCCAGCAGATGTTGTCGGGATGGTCTTGGTGGACAGTTCGCATGAAGAGAGTCTGCAACCTGTGGGACCGAAGATAGTGCGAATCCCCGAACTCACGGCGACACAGTTCCACAGCCTGATCGATCAAGCGAAGGCAAATCGACCCAAGAATCCAGAACCTGACCTTGTGCCGAGGACGATCTTTCCGCCCTATGACAAACTGCCGATGCAATACCAGACTTTGCACTTGTGGGCGCTCAAGAAGGTACTGCCGCTAGTCAGGACTTGGGGGCTGAATCTGCAGTTCGATTGCAGCCGACTTCACCAGATGCGTGTCCGAACGCCACATCCCCTCGGCAACATGCCTCTCGCTGTGCTCACGGCTACAAACTTTGACGGTGTGCAGGCCCCCGGCATGACAGTCGACGAGGCGCGTCAAGACCATTTGCGTTTGCAGAACGATCTCGCGCAACTTTCAACCAACACCATCCACGTATTAGTTTCAGGAAGCGGACATGCCATTTACCTTTATAAGCCGGACGTCGTTGTGCATTCCATCGCTGAGGTTGTCTCCTCAGCGAGGAACCATTCGCGTTTGCATCCCCGCGCAGCAGCCTCCGATAGCGCCACGTTTGCCGGAAGGTGGGAAGGAAGAATGAACCGCCTTTCGGGACTTAGCCTGAGCATACCTGGGGCTGAGAAAAGGATTAGCCGTGACATCGTTCTTCTACTTCCAAAAGGAGCAAACCCTTGAGAATTCCACCTACATCAGTCGAAAGGAGCAACATGTATGAAGCACATGCTCAAAGTGTGTCTTGTCGCGTTCACTTTAGCTAAAGGCATCACGCCTTCTCTAACCGCCCAGACTTCGGCGCGAGCTGATAAGAACTCTTTCCAATCAGAAGCCGGCGTTGGCTCGGGTCAAAAGATGCGGAAGGGGATCACCGTAGAGCTGCCGATGAGCAGTCATGCGGTACCGGTGCCTCAAGCTGACCATGAAGATTCGCTCATCGTGACGGTCACTTATGATGGCAAAGTGTACTTCGGCGCCGATCCGACCAGTGCTACTGAACTGCCTGAAAAAGTGAAGGGCGCCCTGTCGAACCGTGTCGACAAGACGGTCTATGTCAAAGCAGATGCACGCACCGCCTATCGCAACTTGGTCAAGGTTCTCGACTCCCTGAGTACCACAGGCGTCGAGCGGCTCACGCTCTTGACGGCTCAGCGAGACGGAGAGGAGCCGGGAACCTTAGTACCACCCAAAGGCCTGGAAATAGTGGTTGTTTCGCCTCCTTCCGTGGCTCAGAGTTCTTCCGGATCGAAATAGCCGAGCCGCCCGCTTGCGAGCGCGGTTTACTCCTGCCCGCGCTCGCAGGCTTCGCGCCTGCGCACTTCCTGCGCCGGGGTTCAGGGACAAGAATTACCCTAGAGGAGTGACCCGGCAATCTCAAGCCACTCCTCTTCGAGCGAGTGGCGCGCCGCAGACTTGCCGGCTCGCCGGTACCAATACGCGGCGTTCGACAGATCGCCCTCTTTGCGGTGTAAATACGCGTGCACCCACGCCCCAGAGGGCCCGTCATCTTGTTGCGCCGATTCGTGAGCCCTGGTCCAGTCACCCTTGGCGTCCCACCACAAGCCGGCCAGGGCAACGCTCAGTTGCTTGGGTGGCCCCTCGCCGGCGAGAGACTCGCGGAACTCCTTGAGGTTCATGCCATCAAGTTGCCATCCGGAGGTGCCGGGCGTCAAGGCGGGAACCCGAGGCCGCTCCTCGCAGACGGCAGGCCCGTTGTGAAGGAACCTTGCTATGGGTGGTCCGCCCGCATGGTCTTCACCAGGATCGGTCGGCGGCAGATAATCTCCAAAAGGTGGCGGGCGGCAGCGATCGATTCAGCCGTGTGGCTCCAAGGGTTGTAACCGCGAGCCAAAATTACCAGAGCTCCGTTCTTTTCGACCAGTTTGAGTTGGTCGATGCGTCGGCTGCGGTCTTGATCGAAGGCGTTGGCTAGGCGCAGAATCGCCGCCAACTTGGTGGCGGTCGGCCGCTCGGAAGCCGCAAGTTGATCGAACGTCTTCTGCCCCCGCCGGGGCAGCGCCCCGCGATGATAGCGGCTTACCGCCGCCACCAGATTCATTGTGGCTCGCGTACAACCGAGAGGAGGCTCGAGTTTCTCAATCATGCGGGACCCCACCTTGTGATGGCCTCTTTGTTCTCGGGACCGTCCAACATCGTGCAGCAGGGCTGCCAGCCGCAAGATCGTCCGCTCGCTCGAAGCCGCGGGCCCTTCCTCCGGGCGGGCGAACACCCCATCGTAAAGCTCGAGCGCCATCCGGGCCACATGGCGCGAGTGCGGGAAGTCGGGGTCCAGAAGGGAAGCCCACAACTTGAGACGGTGGAAGGCGGCCGTTTCGATCTCCCGTCCCTTAGGCAATTGCTCACGCCACTGTTGCCACCGGGAATTCTTGCCGACCATTCTCTCGCGATAACCCTGGATCCTACGATCCCGCTCTTCCCGAATCCTTCTCTGCCAGCGCATCCGCGCCTCCTCATCGGGGAAGACCTTCATTTCAAGGGCAGTCGACCAGAGCACATCGAGATCATGGACTTCCCCGAGCAAGTCCTGCAGTTCCTTCAGATCGGCGATCCAGGATTCGTGCTGAGCGGGAAGAAAATTCTCAACGATGTAGCGGAATCGCTTCAGCCCGATGCGCAGCTTGTGCCAGGCCAGGGGGGAGCGGGCGCGCAAGGCGCGGCGACCGTCTTCGTAGGCCTCCGTCCAGCGCTCGAGAGCAAGGTGGCGAAAGAGCAGGCTGCCGGGACGGATCCTGGCTGCGCGCCAGGGCAGCACGTGACTCCATTTCTTCCACTGCTTGCGATCAAACTGTGCCAGCGCCTGGACAGCCTGCTGCTTATGTTCGGCCTCACGGAACGCCAGAAAGCAAAGCAGCGTGCTCGCGACCGGATCGCCCGGCACGCCCAGTTTGCTGACCCATTCCACCATCACCTGGGTATCACGAAGCTCTCCGAGAGCGCGAAAAAGTCCCTTGCCGGCTTTCTTCATTTGCTTCCAAGCCGGGTCGGGGTCGAGGGCCATCAGGCCGTCGGCCAGGGAACGACAGCGGCGCAAAGCCACGCGCAGATCGTGAACCGGATCCGGTGCGAAGTCGACCGCCACCCGGTCGCATTCTTCGAGAACGCGCGGCATCCAGACAGCGAGACCGTACCTCTGAGCGGGAGGCCGGATTCTGGCAATGGCGGCGGCAGCGGACATGAGACCGAATTCCACTATACGGCAGAAAAGCGCTTTCCGTGAGGCCCTGCCTCCGGCCTGCGGGTTTCAAGCCGCGCGCGGTTCGGCCGCCCGAGGAAACCCACTTACCTTGGTAACATGCAGGCCCGCGAATTGTCGATTACTCTTAATGCGCAGACTCAGGAGTCGCATATTTTTACCGGCGCTACAACCAAGCGAGCCGACCGGAGCGCTTCCGCTCGTGCCTTCATTCACAGCCTGAACATTCTGGTGAAATACGTTCGCCTCTATGGGTTCGACCACAAGCGCACGGAGACGCAATTTGACGTCACCTGGAAGGAGCTGCAGGAAGGCCTGCCGCGCGGGCGGGACACGGGCTTTCTGCTGGGGGTTTCCGATAACAAGTTGCTGCTCGATGGAATACCCCTAGAAACCGGGCAGGCGGAGCGTAGCTTTGCCCAACTGCTGACGGCGGCCGGTCTGGCGAGCATTCATTTTTCCAGCGAAGTTACCATGGAGGATTTTGCCAAGTTGATCCGGGCTTTTGCCGCGGGCGGCTCGAAGGCACAGGAAGTGGTGAAGGAGATCAAGCAGAGCCTGGGCGAAAACAACCAAGCCACAATCCGGATCAACGAGGTTAAGTTCGTG
>JASHSL010000153.1 GCA_030040855.1 Terriglobales bacterium | reverse complement strand
CACTCCGTCCGACTGCGAGGAAGGCATACAGCCAAAGGGTTTCAGCGCCAGCACCATATGGCAGAGTTTGTGAACCGTGTAGTAGACGTTCTTGCCCACTTCGAGGTGGCCCTCGCCCCCGCGGGCAAACTGGTTGTAGAAAGGATGGGCGAACTCGGCCAGCTCCGCCTGCGGCACCAAGTGGTGGGTAATGCCTCCGAGATGCTTAATCGTGCGGTGATAGAAGAAGTTCCACGCTCTCTCCCCAAACCCGATGCCCCACAGCTTCTTGCGCAACCCCAAGTAGTTCGCCGCCTGCTTTTTGAATTCGTACCACTGCGGATTGCGATGGGGGCGGTTCACCGGCCACTTGGCAATGGCGTGCGCCTTGGCCTGGTACATCAGATAGGCGACCCAGGTGGCGATCGGTTCGACCATCACTTGGGCGCCCTCGCGCTCGAGAAACTCGAACATATGGAAGTTCCCGTCGCCTTCGGTGATTTGCGCCCAGAACTCGCCGGTGATCTTAACCACGGGCTTGACTCGGGTACGGTCGACTTCGATGCTGTCCATCCGCTCCCGGGCGGTGCCGAGGGCGTTCCGATAGTCCTCGCCCCACAGGTGCTCGTGCATTTTGCCCAGCACGTTGGCCGTATTGCGTAACACCTTGTTGTTCTTGAACTTAGGTTTCAGCCAGGCGGGCGCCCGCTGTTCGATTTCGAAGGAGTCCCGATTCCGCAGATCCTCACAAAGACCGTCTACCATCTCCTGGAATACGCGGTCGGTCTCGCCCTTGTTCACCTCGAAGGGACGAACTTGGTAGATGAGATCATTGATGACGTCGCCGAGGTGCATGGCGTTCAACATGCCCAAACCGAAATCAATCGTGAATTTCAGCCCCGGCTCCCCGGATGCGGCCTTGATTCCGTCACTGTCCTTAAACAAGAGCACCCGGAAGCCGTCAAAGCCGGCGTTTTTCAAGGCAAAGCGATACTCCGCCTCATACATGCCAAAGCGACACGGGCCACAGGAGCCAGCCGTGAAGAAGACATAATTCTCCAAGATCTGCTGCCGCGATAAACCTTGCTTTTCAAGAAATTGCAGGTATTGCACCAGATTGCCCACGGTGAAGTAGGTGGGATTGCATTGGCCGTTGTTCCCGTATTCCTTGCCGATTTGGAACGCGGGCACGTCGGGCACCGGCAGTTTTTCGCAGCGGTAACCACAACCTTGGAAGACGGCCCGAATCAAGTCCTCGTGCTTCCAGGTGAAGCCGCCAAACAGAATGGTGACCCGGCTTCTCTCCTCGCCCGTAAAGGCGCGCTCCTGGGGACGGCGAAAATGGGTAGGACGATCAAGGCCGGCAATCTTGCGCAAACGGGCCCTTTCCGCCTCCAGGCGCTGCTTGATTTCCTGCTCGTTCTCAATTTGGACAAGATGAGTCGCCATGATCCTCCTCCAGGAGCGAGATAGACGAATCTTGGGAGCTGAACCCAGACGCGAGTAAGGCATTGCTTGGGAAGGTTCCCGGAACAGACATAGGACGACCGACCAGCTCGCATGCAAAAGCCGGCTCGAGTAGCTGCGACCTGCGATCAAACAGCATCAGGAGCTCCTCACCGCTTGGCACAAGGAGTTTGGCTGTTCAGGCCAGCGAAAATCATTTTTACCACGAAGTCCCGGGGCACCTGAGCCAACCAAATAAAATCTCTCAACCGCCGAGAGATGCCCCAAAGAGAAGGTTACGGTCTCCGATGTTGCCTATGCAAAGCTGCCGGTCACGCCTTGGAATCCGCGGACAGCTTGTTTGAGAACCCAGTGTATGACCCTGGCATCGTTGTAACAGAAACCAAGGTTATGATTCAAGGTCGAGAAACAGTGAGATTGGCAAGACTTCTTCATTTCGTCTAATTGTGAGACGGCGAACTTGTGCTTCTCGATGACACCCCAATCGTGGGTGGCGGAGTACATGGGGAAACAGGGAGCCAAGCTGCCATCGACCCGAATGATGATTGAATTCTGCCCGGCGCGGCAGTTCCACGGTCTCACCTTGCCGCGCAGAAACTCCTTCATGTCCTGGAGGCGTTGCACGGAGTTCACCATCTTGTACCCCGCGCGGTTCTTTTCAATCAGCCAGTCCACCAACTCATCGACTTTCGGCCAATCTTCCTGGTAAATGAAAGTATCGTTGGCCGCGTAGTGCTGGAAATGGTTTTGCTCGATCATGGGAGATTCGTTGATGTGATAATCGGTGGCAATGCCATTCTCGCGAGCAATCGCGGTCAATTGCTTCACATCCTCCAAGTTGTTGCGGCAGATGTTGATATTGAAGAATACCGCGTAGCCGTACTTGTATTGCTTGCGTACCAGGTAGTCGAAGTACTTGCGCACGGGAACCAACGCCTTGGGCAGACCCGGCCTTTCATCGACCGCATCTACCGCAAAATTGAAAATGGCCACCCCGGCATCCGCCAGCCGATCAATCACGTCAGGACGCAGCAGGCGAGCATTGGTCGGCATGTAGATCCAAAACCCTTTTTGGGCAGCGTAGTAGCAGGCCTTATGGACCAGCTGCGGGCGTAGCAGAGGCTCACCTCCCATGAACGCCAGAACACGACAGGTGGTCGAGTGCAGCCAGTCAATGGAGCGTTTAGCGACTTCCTCGGTCATGCCCTTCACGCTGTTGTCAAAGGCCCAGCAATAATGACAATCCAGATTGCATTTCCACTCGGTAAACAGATAGGCGATGATGGGATGGAAGGGACCGGGCAAGACCCGCGATTTGATGTAGGGAAAAAGCCAGCCGTTCATCGCCCTCAGGACTAAGGGAGCGGTCCAGCGCCTTTTGCCCGCTTTGGCCCGGGCCAGGTTTTCCTCGTACTTGTCGTCCTGCGCCAGAAGGTCGGGACGTTGCGGAAACACCGGCTCGGGAAATTTCTCTTCGCCGCGCGCTGGCAACAGCACCGGTTTGGGGGCCTGGGACTTGGTTAGCAAATCGTGTAGCGGCACGTCTAAACGAAACGGTGGAGGAGCTTGATCCTCACGCTCCTGAAGAATAGGCATGCGCACAACCTCCTAATCGGCGGATGTAACCCTAGATGACCACTCGGACATCTCGGATGCATCGATTTTATAATGACTCGTCGGGCAAAATGCAACGCCGGCCTCCTAAGGAATCAGGACCTCCATAACCAACCTGCGAATTCGAGCGACAGAGAGTTTCTGGCCGAAACCCGGGTGGCGAGGAATGCAGTCTCAATCGACTGGGTCGGAAGCAGCCGTGATCTCGGATTTTGCCCGGAGAGTTCAGCTCCGTCATTTTAGACACGGGGCCGAGAACGAATCGTGCCCAAGAGCTTTTACTCGCTGAGCGAACTCGAAACTGAGCGCTCCGACGCGCGCGAGCGATACCTTGAGTTTCTGCGCGTTCCCGCCATGAGCGCGGGAATCTATGTTCTCTCTCCCGGGGAAGCCGATCCGCAATCCCCGCACAGCGAGGACGAACTGTATCTTGTCGTACGAGGCCGGGGGCGGATCGAGGTGGGACCCGAAGAGCGAGCGGTGAGTTCGGGGGTTGTAATTTTCGTAGCGGCGGGAGTCGAACACCGGTTCTACGAAATTAGCGAAGAATTAGTGGTGCTCGTGTTCTTTGCACCCGCAGAAAGCCCCTAAATCTACATCTTAGGTTGGGCTGCGAAAAATCTCCGCGGCGGAGCTTAGGAGGACTGCGGCGGTGCTTTAGGCGGAACCCAATAGAATTCTTCGCGCACGAATTCCTGGCGGAAACCAACCCGCTTGAGGATTCCCTTGCTGTGCTCAATCATCTCCGGATGTCCGCACAGATAGGCGATGGCATTATTCGTTCTTAGATTCCAGCGGTCGACATACTTACGGATGATATCGTCGACCCGGCCTGTCTCCCCCGTCCATCCAGGATCTTCCCAAGGGCGACTGATCGTGGGTAGGTATTGGAACCACGGCACCTCCTGGACATAGCGAATGAGTTCGTCGTGGTAGCCAAATTCCCAGGAACGACTGGCTCCGTTCAAGAGGAAGAGCTTGTGCTCTCCGCGAAACCTTCCCTCGTCCCATTGCCGGCGAAGGGTCCGCAGGTAGCTGACAAACGGCGCTACGCCTGTCACGGTGCAAATGAGGAGGTGATGCGTGGGACCACTCTCGACATCGAGGGTGAAACGCCCCTTGGCTACCTTTCGCATGAGGAGTTCGTCGCCAAGTTGTAACTGGTAGAGCAGCGGCGTCAGGTCGCCCTCGGGTACCAGTTCGAGGAAGAATTCGATTTCGTTTTCAAACGGAGCCGACACGATCGAGTACGGTCGCTCCCACCGCTTCTTGTCTGTTTCGACCCCCAAGGTGGCATACTGTCCGGGGACAAAGGTGAAAGCACCGTCGGGACGAATGCGGAAGGTCCACAGTGTAGGGGACAGATCTACGCGTTGCGTGATCCGGGGACGATAAAATTTCTCTTCGGACGCACTCATGCCCACCTCAAGCAATGCGTGCGCGTGGATGTAGTGTACTGGAAAAAAGTTTGGCGCGGTAGCAATTTTGAGAGACTTCCCTCCTGACTTTTGACGCCCGACCCGCCTCCCTCTGTGGCCGGAACCAAAATGCGTCGAAGCCACCATCGCCGCCGCACTGGGGCGGGGCAGACCCCAGGTAAAATGCTTGGCTTCATAGGTTTCCGAAAGAAGCGGGTGCTTCCCGAAAAACGCCTTCGATGGCTATCTCCGCAATTCTGCCAGTTAAGCTGGCCCCGGACAAACGACAAAAATTCAGCAGCTTGCGTCTAATAAACTTGGTAGCATCAGTAGAAGCACGTATCCATGGCAAGACAGACTGTCCAATTCGGCGGGGAGAATACTGCGGTGGCGTCGGTCCTTGCCCAACTCTATCAAAAGGGCCGGGGACAAGAATTTGGACTGACACGAGAGCACTTCGGCAACATCCTTGAGGAAATTCGAAGGAAGTATCTCCCCGCAGCAGCATCGGAGACTGAGACCCTTGCCCTTTATTCGAGCTTACATGTGGAGGAGTTGGTACTGGCGCACGCCTGTGCCGCCGGCGAAGAACGAGCGTGGGACGTCTTCCTGACGCGCTATCGCGAGAAGTTGTACGAGATCGCAAACTACCTCGCAAGGGACGCCTCCATGTCCCGCGAACTGGCCGATTCGATCTACGCTGATCTTTACGGGATCAGGGAGCGAGATGGCAAGCGGGTGTCGAAGCTGGCCTCCTACATGGGACGGGGTTCGCTCGAGGGCTGGCTGCGTACAGTGATGGCGCAGGAGTACATCAACGGCTATCGCCGTCGGCGGCGACTGGTAAGTTTAGACGAGGAAGCCGAGCAGGGGGTGCAGTTTGTTGCAGTCGCGCCGCCACCGGCGAGAGCGGTCGCCCCGTGCCTGGAGGCAGCCACGGACGAGGCATTGGCCGAACTGTCCCCGGAAGACCGTTTTGTTCTAGCCTCCTACTATCTGGACTCGCGTACGCTCGCCCAGATTGCGCGTGTCCTCGGGGTACACGAATCCACCATCAGCCGCAAGCTGAATAAGTTGGCCGCGTCGCTGCACAAGCGGATTCTGGCTGGACTGGAGCGACGAGGCTTGAGCCGCCGTCAGGCCAAAGAGGCCCTCGAGGTGGATGTTCGAGACCTCGAAGTCGATGTGCGTACCCTGCTGCAAGGAACCGCACCGCCGCCGTTCTTCGATAAGAAGGCGGAAGGCCCGTTAGCCAAGGGGCGAGATGAACGACGACCGGCAGAGACTTAGCTAAAGCAGCACCATGAAAAAATTGCCCAGCTCAATCGTCGACCGTTTGCGAGCCAGCGAGAAGCTGTCGGATCACCTGGACCCCGACCTGATCAGCGCGTGGGTCGAGAATTCGCTCAGCCGGGCGGACCGGACTCGAGTGTTCGAGCACCTTGCCTACTGTAGAGAGTGTCGCGAACTCGGTGCGCTTTCCCTGCCAAATCCTCCTGATGCTGCAGCGTCTTCTCGGACCACTTCGGCTTGGCTGGGCTGGCCCGTCTTGCGCTGGGTAGTGACGCCGGCTTGCGTGCTCTTGGTTGGCGTAGCCGTCACCTTGCATCACCGGTCTGGCTCAGGCCCGCACCAAGCGGCCGGCACCTCAACCGTCGCTCTTCAGCCCCAACCGTCCGTGGGTTCACCTATCTCGTCCGTGGCACCCAATGTCACCGAAGAACGAACCCGGGAGAGTTTTCCAAGGCAGCAGG
>JASHSL010000152.1 GCA_030040855.1 Terriglobales bacterium | reverse complement strand
CGCCGAACACTTTGGAGCGGACGGCAGTCTCGATCCCGCTCGGAGGGTCGTCGGGCGAGGGTCATGGGGGGCCGGTTCTCCACGCGCCCGTGCTAGTGCTGAATGCCTCCTATGAGCCCATCAACGTCTGCGCCGCCCGCCGTGCCATCGTCCTGGTTCTCAAAGGTGCGGCCATCGCGGAAGAAGAGAACGGCCATTTTTTGCATGCCGCCCGTTTGGCGATTCGATTACCTTCGGTCATCCGGCTTCTCGAGTACCGGCGCATCCCTCACCAGACCCGGGCTCTTTCCCGTAAGAACATTCTGCTGCGCGACCGCAACACCTGCCAATACTGTGCCGAGGTGTTGCCGTCGAGCGACCTAACCCTCGATCATGTCGTTCCCCGTTCGCGGGGCGGGACTTCCACCTGGGAGAACCTGGTGGCCTGCTGTCATCCCTGCAATCGCCGCAAGGGGAACCAACTTCCGCATGAGGCGGGAATGAAGCCGATGCGAGAGCCGCGGGCCTTCAATCTTCACACCAGCCGTCACATCATGCGGCTGATGGGTCACTCCGATGACAAGTGGCGCAAGTATCTTTTTTATTGAGTCGCTTCCCTGGCACGAAAACCACTGCCACTCAATTTCTGAGCCTTCGCTGTTTCTCGAGGTTCTAGCCTAGGCCTTGGTTTGCAGTCCCGTCGTGGAACGGTTTCGATCGCCGCCCGTGTCCGAGAAGGGTGCCTAGTAGGGAATTTTGTTCGGTCTCTCCTCCCAGGCGCGGAAGGCCACCAACGCCTGGTCACGCATCATCTGGACCATGGGAATCGCACGCCGGGACAGGGGCTGTGTGAATTGCTGGAGGATGAAAGAGTCATCAAAGCCGATCTTCGAAGCGTCGGCCGCGAGATTGGCGAAATAGACCCGGGCGAGGCGTGCCCAGTAGATCGCACCCAGGCACATGGGGCAGGGTTCACAGGAGCTATACAATTCGCAGTCTTTGAGCTCGAAGACCCCGAGTGTGGCGCAGATCTCGCGGATTGCGACCACCTCAGCATGGGCTGTGGGATCGCAGGTCGCAGTCACGCGATTGACGCCCTCGGCTACGATCGAGCCATTCTTCACGATGACCGCGCCGAACGGCCCGCCTTGGCCGCGAACAACGTTGTCGAGGGAGAGCTGAATAGCGCGGGTCATGAAAGCATTGTCCATGTGTGTTGCCTACTCTGCGACCGCCGTTGCTGGTTTCGAGATGGCGGCAACTGCGGGCTGGTTCCACGACGCCGCTTGCTCCCATGGGAGTATATGCCCGAATGCCACCACCGCTAAGAACGCCGACCCGGAGCTTCTTCAGCTTTCTGTGCCGGCTGCTCCTGCCCGGGCCATCGATGGTTGCGTTCCATTCCCGCGCTGGCTGGCACTGGTGGCCAGCAATTGCTCCGCCTTCTCCGCCTCGACTGGGGGCGAGAAGAAAAACCCCTGTCCGAGTTTGCAATGCAGTTGCTTGAGGTGCATGACGTGGGCGGGCGATTCAATCCCTTCGGCGACTGCCTTCAGATTAAGATTCTGTGCCAAAGTAACGATCAGATTCACGATGTCGCGATTGATTTGATCGACATTCATGCTATGGACGAACGAGCGATCGATTTTGATCACGTCGACGGGAAAGCGCCGCAGCCGGCTTAACGATGAGTGCCCGGTTCCGAAGTCGTCGATGCCGATCTGAACCCCAAGATGTTTGAGCTGGATCAAAACCCGATCGGTGAAGTCGGGATCCGCCATGGCCATGCTCTCTGTGATCTCTAATTGCAGACTGCTTGCGTCTATCCCCGCCCTCTGAATCACCATTTCTGTATCCGTGACCAGGCTGGTGTGGGCAAACTGCTTGGCCGAAACATTAACGCTGACGCTGAGCGGCGGTTGCGATGGAAACTTGGACTGCCAGGCTCGAATTTGCTGACAGGCAGATTCGAGCACCCAGCGACCAATGGGGACGATGAGGCCGGTATTCTCCGCCATCTCGATGAAGTTATCCGGTACGAGTAAGCCTTGCTCGGGATGCTGCCATCGCAGCAGGGCCTCGAAACCTACGATCTGCCCGTTCTCCACCTGAACGATGGGCTGATAGTGGAGACGAAACTGTTCTTGCTCCAAAGCGCGGCGCAGCTCCGATTCGAGCTTGAGCCGACTTACGGCTCGAGCATGCATCTCGATATCGAAAAGCTGACAGCGCGATTTTCCCAGAGACTTGGCGCGGCGCATGGCGATGTCGGCATCCCGCAGCAAGTCCTCGGGCCGCTCGTGCGGCGTGGTGCTAAGCGCGATGCCTACGCTCGCCGATGTGAAGACTTGCCGCCCGCCAACCTCGAACGCTTTGCCCATCGCGGTCTGGATGCGCTCGGCCACGCGCATGGCGTCGCTCGGATCCCTCAAGCCGTCGAGCAGAATGGTGAATTCATCCCCTCCCAGGCGGGAGAGAACCGGATCACCAATCCGCCACTGTCCTTTGGGTCGAGTCACCGTATCGTCGTAGCGCAAGCAGGAGGAAAGGCGGCGACCGATCTCAATGATCAGTTGATCGCCCGCGACGTGACCCATGGAGTCGTTAAACACCCTGAAACCATCAACGTCGACAAACAGAACCGCGTACTTGTAGGCCGGGCTTCGTCGGGCTCGCAGCCAGCAATGTTGTAAACGGTCCACGAAAAGGTTGCGTTTAGGGAAGCCGGTCAGAGGGTCGTGAAAGGCATCGTGCTCGACCTGCTCTTCGGCCCGCCGGCGCTCGGTGATGTCACGATTTACAATCACCAGCTCTTCCACCTCTCCTTTGGCGTTGCGAATCGCGCTGGCGGTTGATTCGAGGACGCACCAGGTACCGTTCTTATGGCGCATGCGGTATTCCAACCTTCGTTCCCCTATACCTTCCCGGGCTTCCCGGGCTGCCTCCATGACCTTGAAGCGGTCGTCGGGATGGATTTGCTCGAAGGCGGAGGTTTGCTCGAGCTCTTCCGGAGAATAACCGAGAATCTTTCGGTAGGCCGGGTTGTTGTACAGGCGTCGGCCCTTGGTATCGACCAGCGCGATCATATCCGCGGCGTTTTCCGCCACCAGGCGAAACAGTTCTTCTCTCCTGGCGGTCAACCGGACTTGCCGGATCCTGAGTTGCCGATAGGCTGCGGGGACCGCGAGCACGGAGCAGAAACCTATCATCAACCACGGCGAATAGCCGAGGGCCGACAACAAGGTGGGCTGCAAGTGGAAGCCGCAGGAAGCAAGGAGCAGACATTCGAGCAGGAGCAGGGTGGAGAAAACCGGGCGCCGATGCGACGCCCACCAGCTTTTCACCCGCGGGCAGGAGCTTGCCACACGGCAAGAGCGACGGATTCGCCTGACCCCAGAAGGACGGTCGCCAGCATGGATTGCAAACTTCAAAAGCAGACCCCTCCTCCGCTGCGGCCGGCCTGAGCCGGGCGCGTTCGATGTGCCATGCGATGGTCGCACCGGCTGTGCCCGCCCTATCGAGACCAGCGGAAAATTCGCACCCCGGAGTAGTATATCGGCCGCTTGTTTCCAGGGCCACGCCCCGAACCGGTACTTTAGTACCCAGCCCCGGCCTCCATCCGGTGCAGAGCCCAAAGCTTTTCGTGAATTTGTTGCTCGCGTAGAAACTGCGACCGTCGCAAATCGCTTGCCATTCTCGCGCGGGTTTGGGAAACTGAACTGAAATGAAGACGATACTGCTGGTCGATGACAGTAAGTTGTTGCGTATGGCGAACGCCAGATTGCTCGCCAAAGCGGGCTACGAAGTGCTGACGGCAGCCGATGGCGAGGAGGGCCTGCGAATCGTCCAGAGTCGTGTTCCCGACGTGTTGGTGCTCGACATGATGCTGCCAAAGATCTCCGGGGTTGAAGTGCTTCGTGCCGTGCGCAGCAACCCCACAACCCAGGCTCTTCCCGTCATCGTGTTGACCAGCCTCTCGCAGCTCAACCGGGACAAAATCATGGCCGAGGGCGCGACCGAGTTTGTAGAAAAATCCCAAGTATCCAGCCAAAATTCCTCAGACCTTCTGAAAGCGATTGCCCGAATTTTGCAGAGTTAGCTAGGAATGCTCCCGCCAGGGTCGAGCCTATGGTGCGGGGTGGCTTGCTCGCGGCTTCGCCTCTAAGCTTTCGACCGGGCCACGCTGGGTGAAGCGCGGGGCAACCGCGTAGTTCAGCTGCACGCAGACAATAAAGGCAATACTGGCGTAGGTGCTCACGATCGACAGCAAGGCACCCAGGGCATAGAGCCATTGGCCGATCAGGATGCGACGTTTGATCGCCCGGGCAACGTTGCCCGCGAGCTCCTCTTTGACGACTCCGGTTTCTTCCGCACATACCCAGCTGAAGTACAGGGTGATCCCGAGCAGCAGAAGGTTGAGCCAGTAGGTGAGTAGCGCCAGGTGGTAAGCAGGGAACTCGCCAAAAGCTTGGTCGAAAACGGTACGATCGTAACCGCGAACAGAAACACCATGTGAATCCACGCCAGGCTGCGGTTGCTTCGGGTGAGATGATTCAATTGCGTTTGTTGCCCGACCCAAAAAATACCGAGCGTCATGAAGCTCATCGTGTACATGACGATCTGTGGGGAAAGGGCGGCCAGCGCACGCCAAAGCTCGTGTTCGCCGTGAATCGCCTCCCGAGCCGGCAGCCGGAGATCGAGAACGAGCAAAGTCATGGCCACGGCAAAAATACCATCGCTCAAAGCGGCCAAGCGTTCGACACTTTGGCCCGCGATCCGATCGTAGGCGCTAGTCATGGGGCTCGAGTCTACCAGGCTGGGCGTTTCATCGAAAGACGCGGCTGAGGAGGGTTGAGGAGGGTGGGCAGCTAAAAAATGGTCTTACGCAGCGGCTCAAGCCCGCTGAATCTCCCGGGGAGCACTGGAGGCTGCAATCGCTATTCCATGGTGGTAACCTTCGAAGCCCGCTCGAATCTGCCCGCTTCGCGTCCGCGGCAGGCAGCCAGGGCTAAGGTGATCATCTGCACCGGGAGGATTTCGAGGATGGGCAGGAGGGAAATCGGGACCGCCGGCAGGCGATAGGCCGGATTAGAGCCGGTCCCGCCCACGATTTCCGCGTGGCCGTCTTTTTGCCGAATATGTTGCCCCAGCCGGTGATTCAGTTGCTTGGTCTTGGGGTCGCCGGCAAAGACCAGCACAAAGGTCTGGCGGCTGAGCATCTCGAAGGGCCCATGGCGGAAGGCCGCGCTACTCATGCCCTCGGCGGGAAAATGTGCTGATTCCTTGATGATCAAAGCGCCCGTGCCCACCGCGGCCAACGAGGCCCCGCGGCCCACCAGGAATAAATGCCGTATGTTTTTGAGCGGACCCGCCATGGCGCGCACATGCTCCCTCCAGTCGATCAGATATCGCCCAACCGCCGCCGGTGTCTCGGCTAACTCCTGCCGGGTTCTCGGAAGATTCTTCTCGCACAAGGCATCGCCCAGCCACTCGAGGGCCAGGAGGGCGGTGAGATAGGTCTTGCAGGAGACAGAAAACTCTTTCCCGGCGCGAGTCAGCACGGTGGCATTCGCCCCGGCCGCGAGCCGGCTTCGCCGACTGTTGGTGACGGCGATGATCGGGCAGCGCCTGCGATTCATGGCCAGCAGCTTCACCATCTCCACGCTCTCGCCGGATTGTGAAACCGCGACCACCAGGGTCTTTGCGTCGAACCAAGAAGTCTGGTAGTGAATCAACTCGGAAGTTTCGACCAGGATGGCAGTAAAGCCGGCCGCGATCAGCGCCAGGTTGAGCGGGTGTAAGACGTGGAAAGACGAACCCATTCCCGTCAGCACGATGCGCTGCAAGCGACCGCGGTTGAGTTCCCCGGCCAGGCGGTTCAGGTCCCGCGTTGGCTTGAGGTTCATCAAGGTATTTCGCAGGGCGGAGGGCTGATCCAGGATGTCGCGCAGGTAAGCGCCTTCAATGACCTTGAGATCAGGCACGCGATCGTCCTCTAGCTTGGAAGCGGTGGTGCCAAACTCTGGCCGCTCCGATCAGATTGGCTTCCTCGCCGAGAGAAGCTAATGCCAGCTCGGTTTTTGCAAAGGGAACGTAATGGCAGCACTGTCGAATCAGGTCGCGGATTCCAGGGAGAAACAGGTCCGCGCTCTTCATCAGGCTCCCCCCCAGCACGATGGCATCGGGAGCGAACAGAGTGACCAGGTTCGCCAAGCCCAGTCCGAGATAGCGGACTTCATGCTCCACCGCCCGGCGTGCCAGCTCGTCTCCGTTTCGGGCCAGCTGGCAGACGTGTTTCGCGGTCAAAGTCGCCAACCCCGGGTGCTCGGGCGGTGCGTTGGCCCGGAACCAGGCGACCAGAGCCGGACCGGCGGCCAACGACTCCCAGCATCCGTGAAAGCCGCAACTGCAGGGAGGACCGGAAGCATCGACCATGTGGTGCCCAATCTCGGGATGAGCCTGGTCGACGCCGCGATAGAGTTCACCATCGAACACGAGTCCGGCGCCAATGCCGGTTCCTACCGTGACATAGACCAACCGTCGTTTATTTTTCCCCGCACCCCATGCTGCCTCCCCAAGGGCGGCGGCGTCGGCATCGTTTTCGATAGCCGCCGCTACCTGAAACCGCCCTTGCAAGTCCCGCACCGGGTTCTCCCCTTCCCAGCTGGGGAAGAAGTTCACGTTGCCGAACTGCCCGGTCTCGGGATCGACCGGTCCGGTGGATCCAATGCCGATGCCCGTAATTTCGCATCCCGCGGCGCGAGCCGCTTCCTCGGACATCGCGGTGATTCGATCCAAGGCACTGCGGTAACCGCCCTCGGGGTCGGTTGGGGCTTCCAAGCGTGAGAGGACCCGTCCGTTGTCATCGACCATGCCGACCGCGATTTTTGTGCCGCCAATATCGACCGCGATGATCATCCCATCTCCCGCCGGCTCACTCTTGCTTCCATTCGAGAATCGCGCCCTCATAGGGTTCGATCCGCAGCTTCCAACCCGATGGTCCGAGCTGCAAGGCTGGGCTCGAATCCGGGCCGAGACGGCTGATCGAACGTAGGGGTAGGGTGGTAACCAGCGTGACGTTTTCTGCGGTGGCGCTGTGATTGACCAAGATGAGATAGCCGCGATTCTGCCCCCGTAACGCGGAGATTTCGACGGCAGCTTGGTCGGTACGAAACTCGGGCCGGACGCCGGCCCAGTCTCGAAATGCGGCATAGATCCGGTGCGTGTCTTCGGCCTGGTCGAAGACGGCCGGTACCGAAGCCAGGTAGTGTTCGAGTGGATAGGCGCTCAGAAGGGTTTTGCCCCGGCCCAGAGTATTCGAGACCAGAGCCGGATGACCATCCTGATCGACGGCGATCACCTTGCCATGGCTGACTTCCAGCAATGAGCCCCAGGATTCGACGGAGTTGGTGGGAACGGCGTAATGGAGAGTATCACCCGGCTTGAAGTCGCCGAAGGGTTCGACGAACTTCAGGGCGACTTCCGAGCTGGGAGCACGATCCATGAGCCGCGCACCAAAAAGCGAAGCCATCTCGGGAATGGCCCCGTCGGAGGCAACCGAGGCATAGAGAAATCCACCCTCTTCCACATACTTCTTCGCCTTGGCATAGAAGTCCGAATGTACGTGGACGAGGAAAGCATCGCCAGTGCTGGTGAGGGGCGATGGCATGAAGAGCATGGGACGTTTTGCCCAAGCATCATACTCTCGCGGGAAATCGGCCTTGAGACCGGCCCGACGCGCCAGGACAAAGGAGATCAGGGCTGAGCCCATCAGCCACTCGTTGGCGCTCCCCGCGCTCGGCTGCCGTCCCGCCACGGCGTCGCCGTCGTTGGTCGAAACGTAAGGAATCGTGGCTGGACCGGTCAAACCGAAACGGGAGAAATCGCCGTGAGGCTTCGCCCACTCATCCGGGATTGGGATGCCCACGTCGGCCGCGGCGGGGGACAAGCCGCTCAAGTCGAGGCGGCCCACAATCTGGGAAAACTTTTTGAACTCACGGGCGAGGGGTTTGTCCTGCCGATCCCATGTGGTCATGCCCCAGCCGGTTTCCTGCGGAGTGCGCAGGTAGGGGACTTTATGAAACTGCTCGGGGGAGGCGTCCGTGTAGCACCACAGGTCAACCCCGATCGCGCCGGCGCCCAGCCCGGAATACATCTGGGCGCGATCGTAGGCCGCCACTCGCTCAGGAGAGAACTGCGCCGTGGATGCTCCCATTTCATGGATCATCACCGGGCGGCCCGCACCGTTCGCCAAGGCAATCTCAAAGGCGGCCCCGTAGGTGCCCCGGGCAGAGAGCAGGGGGTCGGGAAACAATTCCGGGGCATAGAGGGTGAAGGGATGAACGCTGAAGAAGTCAACGAAGGGAGCAATGTTGTCGGCGCGGAATGGACCGTGGCTGAGTTCTTGCCCGCTGGTGCCCACGACAATCGGATGCAGCGTATCGGAGTGGCGAATGCCGTCCACAATCAGATGCGTCCAGTTAATCGCCATCGCATCGGTCGTCTGTTCATCCACAATCCAGAAGGGAGGCTCATCCGTCAGATCCCACGCGAGGATCGCACTCTCAGAGGCGTAGCGACGACCGAACTCGGCGGCAAGATTGCTTTCCAGACGCAACATTTCCGGATCGGCATGCGGATGCCGTCCGTGGCGCCATGGCACATCC
>JASHSL010000151.1 GCA_030040855.1 Terriglobales bacterium | reverse complement strand
TCGTGGACGTGGACGGAGGCTCGAGGCACCAACCCGGGAGCTCGATTGCGGCAACTCCGGTTCCACCATGCGCATGCTGAGCGGGATTCTTGCAGGACAAGAATTCACCAGCGAGCTCATGGGAGACCCATCGCTGTCCCGCCGCCCCATGGCCCGTGTCATCACTCCCCTCCAAGCGATGGGTGCGAGAATTCAAGCCGCCGAGGGCAATCGCCCGCCCCTGAGAATCCAGGGGGGCAATCTCAAGGCGATTGATTACGCCATGCCGGTGGCCAGCGCCCAGGTGAAGTCGGCAGTGCTGTTTGCCGGATTGTTTGCCGCAGGCGAGACTCGCGTGGCCGAACCGGTGCGCGTCCGCGATCACGGCGAGTTGGCATTGCGGGCCTTCGGCGCGGTGGTGAGGCAAGAGGCCAACCAGGTGTGGATTCGCGGCGGGCAGGATCTGCGGGCGATTGAGGCCGCCATTCCCGGCGACTTGTCCACGGCTGCCTTTTTTCTTTGTGCCGCGGCCCTGTTTCCGGACTCGCGGCTGGTGATTCGCGATCTCGGAATGAATCCCACACGAAGCTATTTGCTCGATTTGCTGGTTCACATGGGGGTGCAAATTGCCGTGACCGAGCTTGAGGAAAAGCAAGGAGAGCTGCTCGGCACGATCGAGGCGCGGGGAAGGCAGTTGGCCGGGGCGACGATTGAGAGCCCGCATACGGAAATGTTGATCGATGAGATTCCGGTGCTGGCGGCCCTTGCGCCGTACACCCAGAACGGGATCGAAATCCGCGATGCGAGGGAACTGCGGGTAAAAGAATCGAACCGAATCCGATCGATTGCCGAGAATCTCCGCCGACTGGGAGCCGAAGTGGAGGAGCGCGAGGATGGGTTGCGAATTCCGGGCGCGCAGCCCCTCCATGGGGCTGAGATTGACTCCTTCGGGGATCATCGGATCGCCATGGCGTTCGCGGTCGCCGCATTGCGGGCTCGCGGCGAAACCCTGATCCGCGGCGCCGATGCGGCGGCCATTTCCTATCCGGAATTCTTCGACACACTCGAGGAAATCGTAGAACGTTGAAGCCTGAGGTCGCGCTGCGAGATCACGAAGAACGGGGCGGAGGAAGGCGGGAGAAGATCTTGACGAGGTCCTGCAAGCTTCGAAGGGAAGAGAACGGGCGCCGACTTCGAGACTTCACCCCAAAGGCCACCGGCGAAGTGGGCCTCCCCTTCGCCAACCGGGGAGACCCACATGCCATGAAGAGAGCCGCCGATCAGATGTGCTCGGTCTTGCCGTCGTACTTGACCGTGCCCGTGGTCTGATTCATGCGGTCGATGTCCTCGTTGGTGTAAGTGCGGGAGGCTTTTCTCGCTGCTCCCCGCTCGGCCATGAGTCGGGCGACGCTTTCACCACTCTCGCGTGTCCGCGCGATGAAATCAAAGGCTCGTTCCTTGGGCGCGTGCTCACGAGCGTATGGAGCTGCGGCCGTGACTTCCGGTTGCGCGGTGGGGCCGTACCAGAGCAGGGGAGTGTAAACCCCGACCGGCGGTTCCCCTAGAAACTCGCTCGACAGAGTTGCGTTGGTGGCTCCGGCGACGAGGCCGAAGGTGGCGTTGCTGGCGCCAACTGGCGACGGAGAAGCCGTCGACAATGTGACTTCGGGAGTTGTGACCAGAGGCACAAACGGCGCTAGATAGACGCCATACGCAGGAGCCCAGTTGCTGGCCCTCCCCCCAATAATCGTTGCCTGTCCCACCGCCAAGCCGCAAAACAAGAGAAGCATCGAGCAAAGCGAAACAAAACGCATAGGATCCTCCACAGTCCCTCAGTAGTCAGATTCCGCAAGCCGCCACGTAGGATGCCTTTCTATTTAAACCTTTACTTTAAGTTGCAAAACTTTTCCTATTGAGCGGAGTAGGAATCAATCTGCGGATGATCATACACCGGAAAGCCTGCCGTGGCGGGGGTTTTTGTTAGTGTCCGATATAGCGGGCGTAAAGGCTTCGGGCCACAGCCGTATCGGTCGTGCCCTTGATGATGGCTCGGCCATCGGGGAATACCGTCAGCTCGTAGGGTTCGCGCCAGAATTTGAGAACGAAGTCGTTGTGGCGAACCCTGCCATGCGGCTGCAAAAGCTCGCTCAATCGGCCCAGGTCGACCGGCCGGTGCCGCTCATGGATTTGCACCGAGTTACGACCGCAGAGCGTGATCTGGGGGCGGCCCTCGCCCGCCAGGTGAGGGAATTCGCGGCGGTCGCAAGCACGACAGCCCGGGCGCGGCTGATCGGCCCTCACTTCGGCGCGCTGATTCGACCACACATCGAGGGACAGCAGGGAAGGGCGGAGCTGCTGCCGTGCGCCCACCAGAATCTTGATGGCTTCGGTCGCGGCGATCGAAGCTACCCAATGAGCCGCTGAATTCAAAATTCCCGCGTTCTCGCAAGTTTCGACCATTCCTTGCGGCGGATCCGGAAACAGACATGCCAAACACGCGGTTTGCCCGGGCACGATGTTCATGGTCAAGCCGTAGCTGCCGACCGCTGCCGTATAAATCCAGGTTCGAGATTTCTGGACTGCGAAGTCGTTGATCAGATATCGCGTCTCGAAGTTATCCGTGCCATCGAGGATGAGGGGTGCGGCCTCGAGCAGAGTATCGATGTTCCCGGGCGTGAGGTCCGCGACTCGCGGTTCGATCACGATCTCCGAGTTGAACGCGGAAATCTTACGAGCCGCCGCCATTGCCTTTGGCATCGACTCGGAAGCATCGCGCTCGTCGAATAACGATTGGCGCTGCAGGTTGCTGGCCTCGACGTAATCGCGATCGACGATGCGCAGGCGGCCAACCCCGGCACGGGCGAGCAAGGAGACCAGGGCGGATCCGGTGGCTCCGCAGCCGACCACAGCGACGCTCGCCGACTTCAGCTTCTGCTGCCCTTCCCGGCCGATGCCGCCGAACAATATTTGCCGCGAGTATCTTTCCTCGAGTTCCAAGGAGATCACCGCTTTTGTGGGCCCAACCCATTTATTATAGGGTGCTGTCGAGGTGCGGCGCTCGATCGCCGCATTACAGCTTGAGCGGTGGCAACCATGGCCGCTGGCGTGGGTTGAATTTTCCAAGATTCGGTATCCAACCGGGGACGCTGTTTTGCAAAGAAGGGAAGCTCTGTTTACAACCCTGACCGTGCTGGCGCTCGCTGCCGTGTGTGCCGCCGCAAGTGCGCCCTCGAGGCCTGCGGTGAACGGCCAGAACCCAGATTCGGTGCCCGCGCAGGAGAGCAGCGGAAAGTTCGAAGGCCGGCCGGTTGCGGACATTGGCTTTCCCGACCTGTTGGTTGCGGGCGATGCCGAGCAATTACGTGCGTTAATCCCGCAAAAAGCCGGGGCTGCTCTCGATCGTCAACTCATCCGCCAGACCATACACACGCTGTACGCCACCGGGCGTTTCGCCGACATTCGCGTGGACGCCGAGCCGACCGCCGACGGCCAGGTTCGGTTGAACATTCTCACCACGCCGAACTACTTTGTCGGCCAAGTTCGCGCCGAGGGCGCACCCGCCCGGCCGACCGCAGGCCAAATTGTGAATGCGTCCAAACTTGCCCTGGGCGAAGAGTTTACCCCCGAGCGGCTTGGGCGGGCGCTCACCAACATCCGGCAACTTTTCGAAGAAAACGGCTACTACCACGCCCAGGTCGACGAAGAGGAGCAAAAGGATGGGAAAACCCAACTGGTCGCCGTGACCTTTCGGATTCACGTCGGAACGCGAGCGCGCGTCGGCATCGTTACGGTGCATTGCGAGCCCGAGTGTGCTCCGCAAGAGATTGAAAGGGTCTCGAAACTGCGCCCCGGGAAACCGGTATCCCTCGAGCGTGCCAGCCGCGCTCTCGAACGGCTGCGCAAGCACTATCAAAAGCAGCATCGGTTGCTGGCTCAGGTGCGCATCGCCGACAAGTCGTATCGCGAGCCAGGCAACGCCGTTGATTACACCCTCGAGGTCACGCCCGGACCGAGAGTCCTCATTGCAACCGAAGGTTTCAAAGTCAGCCGGGGGGTGCTGAAACAAAGTGTGCCGGTTTTTGAGGAGAACGCGGCGGACCGAGATCTGCTCGACCAGGGCCGCCGCAACCTGCTCAATTATCTCGAGAGCCGCGGCTACTTCGATGCCAAGGTCGAAGCTCCCCAGGAGTCGAGCCCGAGCGGGGGAGAGTTGCGCATTGTATATCACATCGAGGCCGGCGCCCGGCACAAGCTGGTGCAGGTGGAAATTACCGGAAACCGCTACTTTCGAAGCGAAGAGTTGCGGCAACGAATGCAGGTGCAGCCGGCGGGTCGTTGGTTCGGCTATGGCCGGTTCAGCCACAGCTTGCTCAGCGGCGATGTGAGTGTGCTCGAGAATATGTATCGGGCCAACGGTTTTGAAGACGTCGCGATCAGGCCGGAGGTGATCGACGATTACCGGGGTCATGAAAATGAAGTGGCCATCAAAATTCCCATCATGGAGGGGCCGCAAACCCTGGTGGGGGCCTTCCAGATTGTTGGCAACAAGACCTTCTCCGCCGCCGAGCTTTCCGGGGTGATCAACACCGCGAAAGGCCAGCCTTTTTCCGAATACAACATCGCCCAAGACCGCGACAATATTCTGAACTATTACTTCAATCATGGATTTCCCCGCGCCGCCTTTGAAGCCGCCGCCCAACCGATCCCCGGCCAAGCCCATCGCATGGACGTCACCTTCACCATCCAGGAAGGCCAAAGAATATTCGTCGATCAGGTCCACGTTTCCGGCCTCGAGGTCACGCGACCGTACGTGGTTAAACGCGAGCTCGAGACCAAGCACGGGGATCCTTTGAGCCAGATCGATATGCTCCTATCGCAACAGCGGCTCTATGATCTCGGCATCTTCAGCCAGGTCGGAACCGCCGTGGAGAATCCGGAGGGCGACGAACCCGAAAAGAACGTTCTGTTCGATGTCCAAGAAGCCAAGCGCTATATGTTCACTTACGGCTTCGGGTTCGAGTTTCAAACCGGCCTGCCAACCGCCATCGGCACCAACAAGGCGCTAGGCGAAACTGGCGTCAGCCCGCGGGTTTCGCTGAACATCACCCGGTTGAATTTCCGCGGACGGGACCATACGATTACCTTCAAGTCCGACGTCGGCAGTCTGGAACAGCGGGGTTTGGTGAACTATATCGCTCCGCGTTGGCTCGGCAGTCCCAACTGGAAGCTGTCGTTCATCGCCTTCTACGACAATACGCTCGATGTCACCACCTTCACCTCCCAGCGCCTGGAAGGTTCTGTGCAATTCGAACAGACCATCAACAAGAAGAGCACGATGGACTACAGCTTTACCTATCGGCGGGTGAAGGCGACCGATATTCAGATCAGTCCCTCCCAAATTCCCTTGCTGTCATTGCCGGTTCGGGTGGGCGAGCCGGGGCTGAGTTATATTCGCAACACCCGCGATAATGATCTTGAAACCACCAAAGGTATGTACATCGCGGGCAATGCCGGAGTGGCGTCCACCGTGTTTGGTTCGCAGGCCGACTTCAGCCGCATTCTCATTCAGGATTCCACCTATCATGCCTTCGGGAGGAATCGGCCGCGGGAAAGAAAGTTTGTTTTTGCGCGATCCACCACGGTGGGTGTTGAAAACGCCTTTGGCAACACTTCCATCCTGCCGCCCGGCCAGCCGTGCCCGGTTGGACAGGTGACCTGCGCGAATCTGGTCGTCATTCCCCTGGCCGAACGCTTCCTCTCGGGCGGCGGCAACTCTCATCGCGGTTTCGGGTTAAATCAGGCAGGTCCCCGCGATCCGGTAACCGGATTTCCCCTGGGGGGGAGTGCCCTGTTTCTAAACAACACGGAATTACGGTTTCCGCCGCTCCGATTGCCATATGCGCAGGACAATATGAGCTTTGCTTTGTTTGAAGATGCGGGAAATGTCTTTACCGATGGGCGAATGATGCTCGATAACCTGCTGCGCTGGCAGCAGAAAGATCCTAGTTTGTGCCGCGAAGAGAGTACGGCTGCGCAATGCAACTTCAGCTATATCTCCCACGCCGTCGGCATCGGTGTCCGCTACAAGACACCCATCGGCCCGGTGCGCTTTGATTTCGGGTACAATCTCAATCCACCGGCTTTCCCAAGCTGTCAGGCGGTACCGAGTTTTAGCGGCCAGGCCCCAGCGAGCTACTGTCTGAATAACAGCAAAAACAAAAACACCGGCGGCATATCAACGCTTCCGTACTTCGTGCCGCAGCAAGCGGCGCATTTCAACGTCTACTTCAGTGTGGGACAGAGCTTCTGATGCGTCCTAGGTGGCCACTTCGGCTTGGTGCTGTCGGCTTGCTTTTCCTCCTGCCCCGCGTGGGAGTCGCCGAGGTGCTGGACCGCATCGTCGCCAAGGTCAACGGCCATATCATTCTCCAAAGCGACTGGGAGGACGCGCTGCGCTTGGAAGCTTTCCTAGATGGTCGTCCCCTCGGGCAGGTTTCCTCCAAGCAGCGGGACGCTGCCCTCCGCCGCTTGGTCGATCAGGAGTTGCTCGAGGAGCAAATGCGCTCGGCGGACTTCCCGCAGGCGAGCGATGACGAAGTCAACGAGCGGGTGGCGGAGACCCGCAAACGATACCCGGAGGCGCAAGCGGAGCAGGGTTGGAACCGGCTTCTCGCTGGTTATGGAATCACCGAAGAGCAATTAAAGCGGCGCCTCGCCTTACAGCTCGATCTGACTCGCTTGATCGATGCCCGCCTACGGCCAAGCGTCCACATCGATTCGGAGACGATTGCCAGCTACTACAATCACCAGCTCCTGCCGCAGTTGCGAAGCTCCGGAGCTAAAGAGGTCTCGCTCGACGAGGCCACTGCCGGCATCAAAGAACTGCTGACCGAGCAGAAGCTCAATCAGCTGCTGGTAGCCTGGCTCGAAAATCTCCGCTCCGGCAGCGAAATCCAAACCGAGCCCGGCTTGCTCGATTCGCGGGATGGCTCGCGATGAAGCGTCTGGGCGCCAATCCCGGGCCAGGGGCCTGGAAATATCTCCTGCTCGCATCCGCCTTAAGCCTGGTTTTGCTCGCCGCCTTCGCCCGCTACATCACCAGCGATTCTTTTCAGGCCATGGTGCGGCGGCGCTTTGTGGCCGAACTCGAGCGCGTGACCGGTGGACGGGTAGAGTTGGGCAGCATCCATAGCGTTCCGTTGCGTTTCGAGATCGAGGTGCGCAACCTGACGGTCCACGGACGGGAGCAACCGGGTGACATTCCTTATGCGCATGTCGATCGCCTGCTTGCGCAAGTGAAACTCAGCTCGGCCTTGGGCGGGGAACTGAGATTCCACTCGGTTGTCCTGGAACGGCCGATGATCCACCTGCTGGTCGCCGCCGACGGAAGCACCAATCAGCCAACGCCCCAATTGCAATCCTCTTCCTTCGGCGGCTCCCTGGCGCGGTCATTCCAGTTCTCCGTCAATCGCTTGGAAGTTCGCCAGGGGGCCCTGCTCTGGAATGACCGAATGATTCCCCTTGATTTCCTCGCCCAAGATATCTCTGCCAGCCTGGATTATTCCCTGCTGCGCCGACGCTACGAGGGCAGGCTCGTCCTGGGACAAATCGAAAGCCGGTTCGAGGACTTTCGTCCTGCCGCTTGGACGGCGGACGTGCATTTTGATCTGGCCCATGACAGCCTGGTGATAGATTTGCTCAAGGCCAACTCCAGCCGATCCTATCTCGAAGTCAGTGGCCGCATGGACGATTTTCGGCAGCCTAGACTCTCGGGGCGATATGACCTAAGGCTGGATGTTGCCGAAGCAGCGGCCGTCGCACACCTGCCCAACCTACGACACGGCATACTTCAGCTCAGCGGGCGCGGCCTGTGGTCGAAGGCGGCTTTTTCCGCCGCCGGCCAGTGGAACCTGGTCGACTTCGACGGGGGTCGTGGGGATTGTGCAAAATTGCACGCCTCGACCCTGGCAGGCCAGTTCCTCCTCAATCCCCAGCAATTCGAGGTGCACGACATCCGGGGAAGGTTGCTGGGGGGCGACCTTCTCGGTGACATGCAGGTACTCAACTGGCAAAACTCCCTGCCGCGCTTCCGTTCCGGCCAGCACGACCCAGAAAGAGGGAGTGTGCGTCTGCGCATGAAAAACCTCTCGGCCGAGGCGATCGCCTCCGCCTGCTCGTCTGCGGCTCGGCCATTCGAGAGCATGCAACTGGTCGGTTCTACCAGTGCCAGTGTGGACGCACACTGGAAGGGAACTCCGCGGAACACAGAAGCCGAAATCACGGTGGACGTCGTACCGCCCGCTCAGGTTCTCTCCGCACAGGTACCCCTGCATGTCCACGCGCATGCCCTGTACCGCTTTTCCCCGGGAGAGCTCGAAGTATCGGAGTTCAACGCGGACACCCTCGCAACCCAAGCTCGCGCCTCCGGTACCTTATCGACTCGCGCTGCGCTTAAGGTTTCGGTGACGACCACGAATTTGGGCGAATGGGACCGAGGGCTAGCGGCGCTCGGATATCGCGAACCCCGGCCGTTTGTCCTCCGCGGTCGCGGCGCCTTCACCGGGACAGCAACGGGACGACTTTCCGAGATTGATTTTGCAGGTCGGCTGCACGCCCAGGACTTCCAGTTGGAGCTTCTCGACAATCGGGGCAACCGGCAAGGGAAAATGCGTGCGGATGCTCTGTCGGCAAACCTCGAGCTCTCTCCCTACGCTTTCGCCGCCCGCCATGGCACGCTGCGCCAAGGGGCAACTCTTCTCCGCTTCGATCTCAGCGCCGGGCTGGATCGGAGAAGGTTTACCGACGATAGCCCGTTCCTAGCCAGTATCGAACTCAGAAATGCCCAGGCGGAGGAGATCATGGGCTTGGCGGGCGCTTCCTATCCGGTGACTGGACGCCTGGATTTGTCCTTGCACGCATCCGGAACCCGAGTCTGGCCCAGCGGCCGAGGTTGGTTTCGTCTCTCCGGCGCGACGATTGCCGGGGCGGCGCTCGAAGACGCCGAGTCCGGCTTTGCTTTCGAGAAGCATCAGCTTTCGCTCGACCAGATTCGCTTGGCCTACCAACAGGGTCAGATTCGGGGTAGCGGAAGCTACGATTTTGACCGCCAATCTTTCCAGTGGAATCTCGAGGGCAGCAACTTTGATCTGGCTCACGTTCCTTGGCTCGGGCCCAGCCCGGCCGCGATCGCGGGCCACATCGATTTCCTGGCCCAAGCCTCCGGGAACTTGGAGCAGCCGAACTTTAGCAGCCAGATTCACCTGCGGGATCTCGCCTTGGGCAGGGAAGCCCTAGGTGAATACACCCTCGATGCCGTCAGCCAAGGGGGGGAGATCGGGCTTCGCGGGCAGTCCCATTTCAAAGAAGGTCAACTCGCGATCGAGGGCAACATCCAGATGCAACAGGATTGGCCTGCGAAAATCGACTTTCACCTCCAGCAGCTGAATGTAGACCCGGTACTCGCTGCCTACCTTCCCGCTGCGCTCAGCCCGCAGTGTGCCATCACCGGGGATCTGGAGCTCGAAGGGCCGCTACGTCATTGGCGGCAACTGGAACTGACCGGCAATATTACCGACGCCCTCGCCAATCTGGGGCGCCTTCCGCTTCGCAACCAGGGGCCGATCCGGCTGCTGGTTTCAAACCAGGGACTGAAGATTCAGCGATTCCAGCTTGCCGGTGAAGGCATGGATCTCGAGGCGGAGGGCAGCGTGGCCCTCGAGACACCCTATGCGCTCGATCTGCATGCCGAAAGTCACGTGGAGCTCACGCTCCTCGAGAGGTTGAACCCCGCCTTTCACAGCTCTGGTGCGCTCGCGATCGACGTGAGTGCCCAGGGTGGTGTTGAGCATCCGGCGATCGAAGGACGCCTCGAGCTCAGCCGGGGCCTGATCCAGTACCGGGATCTGCCGAGCGCAGTGAGCGATCTCAACGGCTCGCTGTTGTTGCATGAGAACCGGCTGCAGATCGAAACCTTGAGCGGGCAGGCCGGTGGCGGATCCCTGCGTTTCGGCGGCTACGCCACGTTGTACAAGCGGCAGCTGAATTTTGATCTTACGGTGAACGCCGAGGACGTGCGCTTGCGCTATCCGCCGGGGGTAAGCTCGATGACCACCGCCAACCTGCGATGGATGGGAACCCCGAGCGGGTCCACGCTCTCCGGCGAGGCCACGATCACCAAGCTGGCCGTGATTCCGGGCTTTGATTTCGGCTCCTACTTGCTGCGCACGACGCAGGCATCCGCATTACCCCAGAGCAATCCGCTGTTAAGCCGGATTCGGTTGGACGTGCACATTGTGACCACGCCCGATCTCGAGATGCAGACGGCGGCTCTGAACCTTTCCGGGAATGCGGACCTCCATATGCGTGGCACGGCGGCGAAGCCGGTCCTGCTCGGTCGGGCAGACGTTCTGGAAGGCCAGGTGATCTTCAACGGAACCCGGTACCGCCTGGAACGGGGCGATATTACCTTCGCGAATCCGGTGACCACCACCCCCGTCCTCGACCTGCAAGCCTCCACCCAGGTTCGCGAATACGACATCATGATCAATCTG
>JASHSL010000018.1 GCA_030040855.1 Terriglobales bacterium | reverse complement strand
GCCGGGCTTCGAGTGGCGGGCCAAGGCCATCAGAGACTGCGTGGGCAGGCTCTCGGCGGTTAACTGCAGATCGTAGGCAGGGGATGCCCAGGGGTGGGCGATGCTGCCGTCGAGGGTGAGGACACCCTTGCCTACGGGCGCGCGGCAACTGAGGTCGGACAAAGCATCGTCAACGGCGCGATAGCGCGCGCGGCACTGAGCTGCCAAGCGCAGTGCATCACCGCCAAAAACGTCGTAGCGACGAAAGTCTTCCGCCGACACCGAGACTACGACGGCGGAATCCTGAGGAGTTCCCATCAGGGTCAGAGTGGCTTTGACCGTGCCTCTCCATCCCTTGTCGCTGCCGTAGAAGAGTTTGGTGGCTTGCCCGAGCTGCGCACCCTCCCAATCCACACTGAGCTGTAGCGGAGTGCCGGGCAAGCTTGTCGCCCTTTGCCACCAGCCGTTGGCGCGAACGACACCCGTATCGGTGAGGTTGAAATCGGTGCGCAGGGGACGGGCTTCGAACCGCATTCCCCACATATTTTCCGATTCTTGCCACAGGGCAAAATCCGCTTCCGTCAAAGCGTAGGGCTTCTTTTCCGGGCCCATCTTCAAGTTAATGCGTCCATGGCTGCCCTCGATGTAAGGGAAGCCCGGACGAAGTTCCGCTCCGGACTTGGAGGTCGAAGCCACCGCTACCCGGGCGGCTCGCTCGATCAGGTTCTCCAGATTCCAGTGGGATTCCGCGGTACGTACTACGTTGAGACTGGGCTCGGTGAGCGAGAGGCGGGCGATTTCCAATCGTCCGCGAAGCAGGGAGGTGAGACGCAACGATGCCGTAACTTCCTGGGCGCGAAGCATGGGTTCTTCGCCAAAGGCTCGATCGTCGTGCACCACGAAATTTTCCAGCTCGAACCCGGGCTGGGGCAGCAATCGCAGGCGTACCGAGGCGACCTCCACCGGTCTCCCCAAAGCCAGGCTGATCGAACTGACGATCCGGGCTTTCATCCGATTCGCGCCCGGCCGGATCAGAAACAGCAGCAGTAAGCAGAGAACCGCCAGCCATCGAACGCCGCGCTTGGAACGGGAATAGATCACCGAACCATCCTGAAGGTGCGCCGCCATCGCGTTTCATCGAAGAAATGAAGCACGACGTGAGCCACAAAGCCTAGTCTTTGCCCTATGCCCTTTTGTAGATACTGATCGGCTGGGGTTTCAAACGACCAGTAGATGAACATGGGTCGTCCAATCACGTTTTCCCGCGGAATAAAGCCCCAATAGCGGCTGTCATAGCTTACGTCGCGATTGTCTCCCATGGCGAAATAGTGATCGGGCGGGACCACCAGATCGTCTCCCTGAATGTACTGCTTCATGGTCGATTGCCATTCTGGCACCACGTTGCTGTACTCCGTCGGGGGCACGGCAGGGAAGTTATCCCGGTAAGGATTGTAGCTCTCCCCCCGGGCTTGATGAATGACATAAGGCTCATCCAGCTTTTCCCCATTCCGATACACCACGCCGTCCCGCAGGTGGACCCGGTCTCCCGGAGCGCCGATGATTCGTTTTACCACGTACAATCCCGGTTCGGCCGGCGAGAGAAAAACCACGATGTCCTGGCGGCGAATGTCGCGATAGGGAAGAATCGGCCCCACCCAGCGGGTCGGCGGGGCGAACTGTTCCCGGTTGACAAACACGTGGTCGCCAATCAACAGAGTTTCTTCCATCGAACTGGAGGGGATCTCAAACGCCTGCACAATGAAGGTGATGATAAACAGGCCGGTTACCAGAACCGCCGCCAGAGAAGCCAGAAACTCAACCGTGGTCTCACGGGGTTTTTCGGCCTGAGCGTTTTCTTTCTTAGCCACTGCTGTTTTCCTTACCTAGGATTTGTCCGATTCAATTGACCAAATGAAAAGTCCGGTCCCAGCGGGTGAGCTGGAACAAATGGGTGATCGCATAGGCGAAGTGATAGAGTTTATCATTGGGCGCCTCCGATGCTGGCGCATGCTCGTCGCCTCTCCGCACCGACCAGTAGATGAGCAACGGACTTCCGATGATATTCTCCTGGGGTACAAAGCCCCAGTAGCGGCTGTCGAGGCTTTCATCGCGGTTGTCGCCGAGGACAAAGTAATAGCCTTTCGGCACGATCAACTCATCGTCTTCGACCAGCGTGTGCAGTTCACGCCACCAACTGCTGGTCACCTCCGGAACCGCGAGGTTAAGACGGGGAAAATCATCGCGAAATGCATCGCGGATGTGGGAACTGTGGCGCACATAGGGCTCGTTGAGGCGAACCCCACGGACGTAAACCGCGCCTTCGATCAGCCGTATGCGGTCCCCCGGCACCCCGACCACCCGTTTCACGAAATGTTGGCTGGGATTGACCGGATAGTGAAACACAACGATGTCCCCTCGTTCGACGGGACGGTAGGGAAGAATGCGATCCGCAAAGCCACCTCCGCCGTAGCGCAGCTTATTCACCAGCAGGTAGTCACCGATCAGCAAGGTGTTTTCCATGGACTCGGACGGGATTTGGAAGGCTTGCACGACAAAGGTGATGACGAATACGGCGATGACCACTGTGGTGAGCAGGGATTGCACCGAACCCAGCCAGTCCGACGGCGGATTGTTGCCGACGCTCATAACTCAGTCGAGGCCCGCCGACGGTCACGGTTTCTTGCCAGCCGCCACGGATGGCAACGACACCAAATACTCAAGCAACTGCCGCGCTGCACCCTGTTCCGCATTCTTCTTCGTAAAACCCTCGGCCCGCCCCACGAACTCGATATCCTGCCTGGCGCCGACCGCCTGCAAGCGGGCTTCGACGGTGAACGTTTTGCGGTGCTGGGGCCCCTGCTCTTTGACCAAGACGTAAGACGGTTGCGCGCGACCCAGGGCTTGCAGCCTCTCTTGTAAGGCCGACTTATAGTCGGTCAGCGGCAGGCTCCTGCCATCCTGCGCAATCCGCGCCAGCTCCGGAAGGATAATGTGCTCGACCACAACCGGCCGAACCTTTTCGAGACCGCCATCGACGTAGATGGCCCCGAGAATTGCTTCCAAAGCATCCACCAGCAAGGTGGTCTTGTTCCGTCCGCCGCTCTTTTCCTCTCCTCGGCCCAACTGTAAATAACGTCCCAGCGCCAAACGCCGTGCTACTTCGATGAGATGCTTTTCGCTGACCAAATGAGCGCGCATTTTGGACAGCTCGCCTTCGCGAAACTGGGGAAAGCGGTGAAATAAGTCTTCGGTGGTGATCAGACCCAGCACGGCGTCGCCGAGAAACTCGAGTTGTTCGTTGTCCCCGATCCGCTGCCCGAGTTCGACCGACGAATACTCGAGCTCGCGGGCCTGCGAGCTATGGGTGAGGGCTTGCTCAAGCAGCTCCGGTCGCACGAAACCGCATCCCAGAGCTTGCTCGAGCTCGGCGATGTCCCCTGATTTCATCCGTGTGAGTACGCGCCGCGCAGCGCTCCGAGCACAGGTGGGCTGCGAAGCCGGAACTCTAAGGTCCCCGCATTTCCTCTTCCCCAGTTTCCGGACGAATGCGAAAGCGGGTTTGAAATCTACATCGCGCCGCCTGGCGGTTTGGGCGCTGGCGTCGGGCCGCCCGCCGGGCTGCCCCCGGTCAGCTGCTGCAACCGGTCGCGTTCTCGACGTGCCAGTGTTCCCGCCGTGGTGTTCTCCTGGGTCAGCTCCACCGCGTGGTTCGCCTCCTTGAGAGCGTCGGCGTATTTGCCCTGCTGGTCCAATGCAATCGCCAGCCGCAATACCACCACCGGATCGGGCTGGGCCGGGAAGGCATCGATCGATTTGCGGAATTGGTTTTCCGCCTCGACATAGTTCTTTTGGTTGAAGGCAATCGTTCCCAGGATGGAATAGGCGGAGGAGCGCAAGAAGCCCTTGTAGGCATCAATTTTCTCTTGCGGTGTACCCGCCGGGATTTGAGCATCGGTGTCAATGGTCTCCAGGGCGCGCTGGCTGTCCTTTTGGGCTTCGGC
>JASHSL010000150.1 GCA_030040855.1 Terriglobales bacterium | reverse complement strand
AGTACACGTTTCCGGCGGCAAAGGCGAGTCCGTGGGGCCCACGCAAAGGCCCGAGATCGACGCGCGGCAGCGGTTTTTGCGCAACCAGATCGATCACAGAGATGGTGTTGTAATCTCCGCCGCCGTAATTCGAAATAAAGGCGAACTTTCCATCAGTCGAGGCGACAACCTCGTGAGGATCCGGACCAGCGGGCAGGATCGTGACCACCTGAAGCGTGGTTGGATCCACGACAGCTAGGTTCTGGTCCCGCTTGCACAACACCAGCAAAGCCGGGGAAGGCGCACTTTGGGCCGCAAGGAAACTCGCAACCATGCCGAGCAGCGACAGTACTGCAATCATCCGGCAGCTCACTCTCACCTCTTCTCGGGTATTACCCGGGTGCGGATTCGTCTGGACTACTTTCGGGTTTTGATCATCGAGCGCCTTTCGAGACTGCGGAAAGGGCGCCGGACGCTCCCATCTCGACTCAGAATCCTACACCGATCGCGGACATTCATTCATCACAAATTCGCACCTACAATGCGGGCAAGCCGAGGGCTCACAGGAACTGCACCGCAGGTCAGCCAATGCCATGGCTGGAGCGAGCCGGCCACCGAATTAGCCCTCGGAAGCATCCTTTGTCCGGATGCGCAGTCGCTCGATTTTGAGTGATGTTCAGATAGGGAGGATCATTTCCCCGCGGCGCCAAAGACCGGCAGCCCCACGTCCTTGCCACGGGGAGCAGCATCGGAGATGAGCCTTCTCGAGATTTCTGCCGAGGTGGGACTTGTAGGGAGCGCGTCCGCGAGAGACAATGTCAGCCCAGCAGGAGGTTGTTGTGTCAGATCGCAAATACCGCCAACGTGGATATCAGGACAGAGGCGAAGAAGGGCAGAAGCAACCGTCCGACAAGCCGGCAAAACCGGCTAAGAAAGACACCTTTGGCCCGCGCCCCTTGCAAATGCCGGGTACCCGCATGGTATCTCGCTGTGCGCAATGCGGAACGCTGCTCCCGGTTGGCATTGAGCCTACCTCGAAGTGTCCAAAATGCGCCTTCGAACTCCATTCCTGCCGTCAATGCACGTACTTCGACACCTCCAGCCGCTTCGAATGTACCCAGCCCATCCGCGAGCGCATCACACGCAAGGACGAGCGCAACCAATGCACGTTTTACTCAATGCGGGTCGGCGTAGAAAAAGAAACTTCGACACCGACTGCCCTACGCCCCACGGATGCCCGGCAAGCCTTCGAGAATCTTTTCAAGAAATAGCGTAGAAGACTGAGGGTTCCGCTCCCCGAAGAGGTCGTCCACATAGGGGAAATGCCGACAGCAAAGCTGAGAGATGGAATTCGAGCTTCAGCACACTAGGGCTTGAGGCTCGGGCGGAGCAGCACCTCGCTGATAAACGACTGCGGCGATTGAGTCACCAGCATGCCGACGACGTGGGCTATGTCTTCCGCTTTCAGCATTTTCCCCGGGTCTTTGCCGGTATGCGGGCTAAATTCTGTGTCAACCGATCCTGGACAAACAACGGCGACCCGAATGTGATAACCCCGTAGCTCCTCGGCCACCGCATACGTGAGCCCGTTCAATCCCCATTTGGAGGCCGCATAAGCCGCGCCGTTCGGCAATGGGTTCTTGCCAGCCAGAGAAGAAATGTTGATGATGTGCCCGGTGCGTCGCTGAATCATCGCCGGCACGCAGGCGCGAATGCAGTAATACACTCCACGCAGATTGGTGTTCAGCATGCGGTCCCAAGACTCCGGGGGGAGCTCGTGCAGAGGACTTTCCAGCACTCCCACTCCTGCATTGTTGACCAGGATATCGATCCGACCGAAGGTGGCGTTCACTTGTGCCGCCATCGCCTCCACCGATCGCAAATCGGTTACATCGCACGCCACAACCTCTGCGTGACCACCTTCTTTCCGAACCGCCTGAGCCGTCGCTTCCAAACTCGCTCGCGTTCTCCCGGAAAGAACCGTGGCTGCCCCCATCGCCGCCAGCCGACTGGCGATCGCCGCGCCGATGCCCCGTCCAGCGCCAGTCACGATCGCCACTTGACCCTCAAGCGGCCCGCCACGTCTATCGGTCATGGGCAAACTTCCTCGGATTTGTTAGGCAAGCCGAGCCGTTTCTCTGCATCTTACAGCAGGGATCGTATTGTCAACCGTCAAATTGCGAGCTTGCCTTCGGTAAGGTACATCCTTATAATCCGCTAACCGGAAGTAGGCATTATAGGTCGAGGAAGCTTGCAGCGATCCTGCCGCACGGGCTTGTGAAGCTCATGTTCAGGAGGATCTTGGGGCGAGGTGGCGAATTTGGCCAGGAGGGAAGTCGGCGGCGATTTTCGCGAACCTTCTAAGGAGCCATTTGAAATGAAGACCAGTCTAGTGGCGATTGTGATCACGTTTGCTGCGGTGGCCTGGACTCAGCAGACTTTAACGCAACCGCAGACCCAACTTGCGCAAGCGGCGCAACCGGCCCAACCGGCTCAGGCTGCCCCGTCGTCAGCCCAGGCGCCACCGCAAAAGAAGGAAATCAAGGATCCGGCCGAATACAACGCCTACGTGGGCGCCATTCAGCAGCCCGATGCCAATGGCAAGATCAGCGGCCTCGAAGCTTTCCTCAACCAATATCCCAACAGCGTCATGAAGGAAGATGCGCTCGAAGTGCTGATGAGCGCGTACCAGCAAGCGGGCAATCAGACCAAGATGCTGGACACCGCCCAGCGAGTCTTGCAGGTCAATCCCAATAATCTGCGGGCGTTAGCCTTGCTCGTCTTCGCCAAGCGACAGCAGGCCGAGGCGGGTCAAAGTCCGCAGCAGAACCTCGCCAGTGCCGCCCAATATGCCGCCCAGGGTCTGGAAGCTATCAAGACGGCGCCCAAGCCCGAGGGGATGTCCGATGCAGATTTCGACAAGCTCAAGGGCCAAGCAAGCGTCATCTTCAACGGGGCCGCAGGAATTGCTGCTTTGCAGAATAAGGATTATGAACATGCCCAGGCCTACCTGAAGGCAGCGGTCGAAGGCGATCCCAATGAGTTACGCAACGTCTATCCGCTGGCTTTGGCCGATCTCACGGGGACTCCGCCCAATCAGGTGGATGGTCTGTTCTTTATCGCTCGGGCCGCGAACCTGGCGGCGGGTTCTCCCGGGCAGCCGCAAATCGAGAACTACGGCAAAAGCCAATACGTCAAATATCACGGCTCCGATCAGGGATGGACGGATGTGTTGGCCACCGCCAAAGCCAATCCGCTTCCCCCGGCGGGGTTCACCATTTCCAAGTATGTTCCTCCAACCCCTGCCGAGCAGGCGGCTGATTTGGTGAAGAATAAGGCGCCCAATGACATCAAACAGCTGAGCTTTGCCGATTGGGAGTTGGTGCTCTCGGCCGGCAAACCGGAGGATCAGGACAAGGTCTGGAGTGTGATTAAGGGTGTTCCCTTGCAGATGGAAGGCCAGGTCATCGCGGCCACCTCGACCGAGATTCAAATCGCGGAAAGCCAGGACGACATTGAGCAGAAGAGGGCTGACATCATTCTGACCATGTCGGGCACGATTCCGGACCGGCTGATGCCTAAGGTGGGATCCAGTCTTCAGTTTGAAGGTACGCCCACTTCCTACACACCGAACCCGTTCGTAATGAATATGGATAAAGGAGCGCTGCTCACGGCGAAGAAACCACCCGCCCACCGGCGTCCGAGCACGTCTCAATAAATGATCGAAACCTATGCTTCGTTGTGGCCGGAAAGAGCCATGACCTACTCATAGCGCAACGCCACCATGGGTTCGACTTTCGTCGCCCGGCGCGCGGGAATGTAACACGCAGCCAGCGCGACCAGCGTTAGCAGGATCGCAACGCCAGCAAAGGTCACTGGATCGAGCGCGCTGATTCCGTAGAGCAGGTTCGCCATGAGACGAGTCAGCCCCAGCGCCGCGATCAGGCCGGCAGCCGCTCCGGCGGCCGTGAGCTTTCCTCCTCCACGCAGGATCAGGTTGAAAATGTCGAGCCGCCGCGCACCCAACGCCATGCGGAGTCCCATTTCATGGGAACGTTGCGCCACCACATAGGAAACCACGCCGTAGATGCCGATGCTGGCTAGCAACAGCGCCAGCGACGCAAACAGCAGCAGCAGGATCATCGAGAACCGCCGCGACGCCAGCGACTGCGCGATCAGCGAGTCCATCGTCTGCGTGTCGAAGATCACTTGCTGGCTGCTCATTTCGGCGCTGACGCGGCGCACGGCATCGGCCAGCCCCGCAGAGGCCGTGTCGGAGCGAACAACAGCCACCGATCCCGAGGGTGCCATCGCGATGAAGTCGTCCGGCATCTGCAAGCACGGCAGATACATCTCCGAGCGCAGCGATTCGCGGTCATCTGCATCCAGCCCCCACTGCTTGGCATGGCCGACGACGCCGACGATCTCGGCCAGCTGCCCGCCTGCGCGATTGAGATAAATGTGTTTCCCCACCGGATCCTGCTGCGGGAAGTATTTCTGCGCGAACACTTCGTCTACCACCACCACAAGCGGCGAATGCTCGTTGTCTTGGGCAGTGAAAAATCGTCCGCCCCGCAGCCGGATTCCCATCGCCTGCAGATAGTCCGGCTCGACGATGTAATCGATCGCCCAGTTCATGTCGTTTTCATTTGCAGGCCTGGGCTGGCCCTGCAGCCAGAACAGTTGCTCGTCATCAAAGCTGAAGGGAAGCGCTCCCCACACTTGCGAAACTCCGCGAACACCGGGTATCTGCGCGATCTTCGCATCGAAGTCGCGGAATGCGACCCGGATCGCTTCCGGCTTCGCGTTCAACATCGAAGGTGGGAGAGAAAGCCCGAAGATCAGAACATTGTGGGGGTTGAATCCTGGATCGATGCTCCACAACCGCATCAGGCTGCGGATCGTCAGACCCGCTCCAATCAGCAGCACCACCGCCAGACCCATCTCGACGACGACAAAAATCCCTTGCGTCCGATGCCGTGTTGCGCTCGCCCCGCGGCCGCCTTCTTTCAGCTGCTCGTGTAGATCCGCCCGACCGATTGTCAGCGCTGGCGCCAGCCCGAAGAAAACTCCTGCCAGCAGCGTGATTAGGGCAGTAAAGAACAGTACGCGCCAGTCGAGCCCGATTTGTTCGGCGCGGGGCAGAGCCGCCGGCAACACTCTCAGTACTGCCCGCGTCCCCCCCACGGCCATTACAAGGCCCAGGCCGCCGCCAACAATCGCAAGCAACACGCTTTCCGTCAGGAGTTGCCGAACTACCCGGCTGCGGCTGGCTCCAAAGGTCGCGCGCACGGCGAACTCGCGTGTCCGCCCCGTCGAACGAGCCAGCAAGAGATTGGCCACGTTGGCGCACGCAATCAGTAACACAAAACCCACCGCAACCAGCAGCACGGTCAGGAACGATTGAACCCGGCCGACCATCGTCTGCTTGAGCGGAACCACTTGCGCCGTGATTCCTTTGTCCGCATCCGGAAATGCCGCCGCCAGATTTCGCGTGACCGCTTCCATGTCGGCGCGTGTCTGCTCTAGCGTGACGCCGTCTTTCAGCCGGCCGACGCCGTGAATCCCCAATCCTGCACCCCGCTTCAATAGCAATGGATTGCTCCACTGCCCGATCGGAACGAACACGTCGGCGTCGCGGCAGCCCGGAATGCGCAGGTGAAAGCTGGCCGGAATCACGCCGAGAATGGTGTAATTCTTGCCATCGAGCGTGATGCTTTTCCCCAGGATGTCCGCCGCGGAGTCAAACTTGCGTTGCCACAACCCTGCGCTGATCAGCGCGACTGGTCCCGCGCCGACTTCATCTTCCCCGGCGGTAAAGTTGCGCCCGAGGACCGGATTCACTCCCAGAATCCGAAAAAAGTCTGAGGAAACAAGTTCTGCTTTGACCTGCTCCGGATCCCCAGCGCCGACCAGGCTGAACGCAGTTTCACGCGCAATTGCCATGGAGGAGAACGTGTGATTGTCTTTTTGCCAGTCGCGAAAATTCGGATAGGAGAGCGATCCGCCCTCGAAATTCGGCTTGTTCTCATGCAGGGTGACCAGCTGATCCGGCTTGGGAAATGGCAGCGGACTGAGCAGCACTCCGTCCACCACGCTGAAGATCACCGTATTGGCGCCGATTCCCAGAGCCAGGGTGACGGCGGTGATGATCGCGAACCCTGGGCTCTTGCACAGTTGGCGCAGTGCGTAGCCAAGATCTTGGACTACTCCGCCCATCTCAGGTTCTCCTATTTTGAGCTTCCACCGTGCCCAGCCCGGTGCGAAAGCCCAACGATCTGTCAGGTCTTCCCCCCCAGCAAGGCTTTCACCATTCTCGTGCGAAACGTAACCCCTTGACGGCACAGGACCAGAGATTACCGTTGTCGCATCAAGGGGGGCTTAAAGGTGTCCACCGACGCCCTTGGATGTCCGGAAGCGAACAGGCAGCCGTCAGTCAGCCTGGGTTTATGAGACCAGTTGTTAGTGTCTTTCGCTTCGGGGAGGGCTCCCTCTCGTCGCCGATCAGCCGTCAACAGGCTCCAGGGGACGGTTACCGCAGGGCCTTCTTTTCGTAGGACATGGGCCGCGCGCTGCGGGGAGGCCGTCTGACACCCGCCCGCAATTGTCCTACGTCGATCTTCAGATCGGAGATCGTTCGGCTGAGGGTGTTGCGATGCATACCAAGTTGGCGAGCGGCTCGGCACTGATTGCCTTGATTCTCCTGGAGTACGGTCACGATGAACCGCTTCTTAAACTCGCGCACTGCCTCGGAATATAGAATGTTGCTCTTATACATCTGCATCACGAGTGCTTCGAGTTGGTCTTTCACGGCCTCTCTCTTTCTTAGAACCTAGAAGAGCCCCGCTCCTCAAAGTTCACGATCGAAGATCAAGCGCCCAAACTTTTCTGGCGAGATCAGCGCACCAAGTGCCGTTCCCGATGCAACAAGTCAAGACCTTGATAAAAATGCGCTCGCAATTCGGCGGGTGCGACCCAGATCGCGGCCCTTCCTACCACCAGAAAGTACGGCGCCAATTCCGAACCCTGCAGCCACCTCGACGTCGGTGTGAACGCGGCCAGGCTGGCTAGAACTACCGCGACAACCAAACACCCTCGCAACAATCCCAGCGCGGCCCCCAGCAGACGGTCCACAAATGTCAGGCCCGCTTCATGCATGATCCAGCGGGAAATTCGCCCGGCGACTCCCGCCAGCAGCATAACTGCGACAAAGATCACCAGGAACGCGGCTATCTCGACCAGCCACGTGGAACCGTACGCCAGAAACCGATTCGCCAGACGGTGGTAATTCCACGCTGCCAGCAAATAGCCCACGATCAAACCAGCAATCGCAAACCCACCCTGAAAAAAACCGGCGCTGGCGGCTTCGATCACCGACAAGAAAATCACTGCAACCATCACCCAGTCGGCGCCGCTCACTGCTTTCTCCAGCCGATCGCGCGCTGGTTAAACATCCAGCTCGCGTCCCGTGAGCCGCTGATACGCCTCGAGGTACTTTTCGCTGGTCTTACTCACCACTTCTGCGGGCAGGGCTGGAGCAGGTGGTTGCTTGGTCCAGCGAATTTCTTCGAGATAATCCCGAACGTATTGCTTGTCGTACGAACTTTGCGCCTGGCCCGGCCGATACTGGTCAGCAGGCCAGAAGCGCGAAGAATCTGGGGTCAAGACTTCATCCGCCAAAGTAATCCCACGGGTCGTCCTGCCGAATTCGAATTTGGTATCGGCGATCAGGATGCCCTTCTCCCGAGCATAATCTGCAGCCGCGGTGTAAATCTTCAGAGAAAGAGCGCGCAACTCCAGGCTCACATCCTCCCCTGCGATCTCGATCATTCTCTCGAAGGGAATGTTTTCGTCGTGTCCGGTGGTTGCTTTGATGGCTGGGGTAAAGATCGGCTCCGGCAACCGATCGGACTCTTTCAGTCCTCGAGGCAAGGCGATGCCACAAACCGAGCCCGAGGTTTTGTACTCCTTCCAGGCCGAGCCGGAAAGGTAGCCTCGCACCACACACTCCACCGGGACCATGTCGGCTCGCAACACCATCATCGAACGTCCACGAAGTTGGTCGGTATACTTCCTCACGGTTTCGGGATAGCGATCCACATCGGCCGTGACCAAGTGGTTGGGCACGATGTCACGCAAAAAGTCGAACCAGAACAGAGAAATCTGCGTGAGCACCTGACCTTTGCAAGGAATGCCGGTGGCCAAGACATAGTCGAATGCCGAGATGCGATCGGTGGCGACAAACAGGAGGTGCTGCCGGTCCAATTGGTAAACGTCGCGCACCTTGCCGCTGACGTACAGCTCGAGTTTCGGAAAATTTGTACGCAGCAGAACGGGGGCTAGCAGTTGGGAGCTCATGCCAGAATTCTACAGAAGGGAAACGTCGCGTATTCTAATTCCCCAGAAATTTTTGTCAACGGTTTAGGCCGGACGAAGTTGGGAACTCTTTTGCATCTTCTTGCGGAAAACCAGCTGAGAAAGGGTAAGGCGGGAGTCTGGCCGCCATGCCCTTGTGGAAAACCTGAGGATGGTCTAGGAAAAAAAGGATGATATTTCGGGCGCTGGCCGCTTGGCTCGTGCCTGGTGCCTAGGGTGAGCGGTCAAGGCGCCCAAAGTGTCGCTGGCACTCCGAGTGCCGGCGGCCGCGACTTCGGTACGTCATGTTCGCCGTCTTAAAATGACGGCACGCGGTTAGGGAGTGGTTCCGAATCGCACCGAGACCAGTTTCGAGACACCGGGCTCTTGCATGGTCACGCCGTAGAGCACGGGCGCAATGCCCATGGTTTTCTTGCTATGGGTAATCAGGACGAACTGGGTTTCGAGGCTCATCTCTTTGACGAGCTCGGTGAATCTTCCGATATTGGCTTCATCGAGGGGTGCGTCCACCTCATCCAGGATGCAGAACGGGCTGGGTTGAAAGCGGAAGATACCTAC
>JASHSL010000149.1 GCA_030040855.1 Terriglobales bacterium | reverse complement strand
CGAAACCGCATCCCAGAGCTTGCTCGAGCTCGGCGATGTCCCCTGCTTTCATCCGTGTGAGTGCGCGCACCGCAGCTCTCCGAGCACAAGTCGGCCGCGCAGCCGGAACTCTAAGTCCCCGCATTTCCTCTTTCCCAGTTTCCGGACGAATGCGAGGGCGGGGTTTGAAATTTACATCGCGCCGCCTGGCGGTTTGGGCGCTGGCGCCGGGCCGCCCGCCGGGCTGCCCCCGGTCAGTTGCTGCAACCGGTCGCGTTCTCGACGTGCCAGTGTTCCCGCCGTGGTGTTCTCCTGGGTCAGCTCCACCGCGTGGTTTGCCTCCTTGAGAGCGTCGGCGTATTTGCCCTGCTGGTCCAGCGCAATCGCCAGCCGCAATACCACCACAGGATCGGGCTGGGCCGGGTAGGCATCGATCGATTTGCGGAACTGGTTTTCCGCTTCGACATAGTTCTTTTCGTTGAAGGCAATGGTTCCCAGAATCGAATAGGCGGAGGAGCGCAAGAATCCCTTGTAGGCATCCACTTTTTCTTGCGGTGTACCCGCCGGGATTTGAGCATCGGTGTCAATGGTCTGCAGGGCACGCAGGCTGTCCTTCTGGGCTTCGGCCAAACGTTGATCTCGGTCCAAATCCGTGTCGCGAGTACGTTCAGCGATGACTTCTGCAGCCCCGATCAGGGCTTCCGGATCATCCGGGTCAATCTTCAAGATCTTCTGCGCCACGTCGGACATCTTCTCGGCATTGTTGGCCGACTGCTCCACATGCATGGCCATTCGATAGAGCAGCACGCGAAGCTCGCTGTCGGGAAACTTCGCGGCGAAATCGTCAGCCGCCTTTTCCATGGCGGCGGGATCGTTCGCATTCTTGATGGCGGCCTGGTAGGCATCGAACTCCGGTTGCGTTTTGGCCTGGGGCGGGAGCTTGCCCGGGGGAGGTGGGGTGCTGCTTTGCGATGTCCCTGGGGCGCTTGACTGCGACGACTTGTTGGGGGTCTGCTGCTGTTGCGTCGTCTGAGCCACGGCCAAACAGGCCGTAGCCAAAATGACCGACATCACCGCTACTGGCTTCATGCTCTCTCCTTGCTTCCGGTTCTCACCTACTCGAAATCCCGCTCAATCCTTCTTGTTTTGAGGGTGGTTGGGCAGCTCAAACGGCTGGTGCAATCCGTGCTCGGCGGCAGCCTTTGCCTCCGGCAAAGAGGCGCTGGCACTGAGCGCCGAACGGTAATGATCGAGCGCGGCTGCACGCTCATCCTCGAGATCGAGAATCCTTCCCAGATAGATGTGCGACCACGCCACCACCTTCGGTTCCTGGGCGACGCCCAAGGCCTGCTCGAAATAATGACGTGCTCCCTGCATGTCCCGGTTCATGGTGGCCACTTGCGCGAGAATGAATAGGGCGCGACCCGCGTCCTCCGTCTTGCTATCGAGCGCCTCCTGGGCCAACTTCTTGGCGCTTTCCGCGTCGCCGGCGGAGAGTCGTTGCTCGGCTGTGGCCAGCAGTTTTGGATGGGACGGCTGCGAGAAGCGCACCAGCTCGGGATCCGCTCGCGTCGCGAAGCGCAGGTTGGACGCACGCTTCTGCTCCTTATGAAGGTCAATGCGCTCAATGATGTCGTCATAGGCGTTCCGCAGGCCGGTCGGGCTTTTTTCAAATTGTATCAGCGTATCGTAAAAGTAAGCCGTCAGCACATAACCCTGCTCCATGGCTCGCTGGACCGCGGCTTGACGTTCGGCTTCGGAGGTTTTGCCCGTGCTGCTCATCCTGGCTTCGATCGCGCGAATGAAGGACTCGGTGACCAGAAGGGAAATGTCCTTCTTGAAGCTCTCGTCCATAGGCGCCTTCTTGACCTGTTCGAGCAAAGGCGCAAGACCTTCGACAAGGATGGCATGCTTCATCGCCAGCGGATCGAGCAGATAGTGCAGATAGGTATGGCGGATCTGCTCAATCTTCAGGGTTGGCGTCATGCCCGGTGAAATTACCACGTAGTAATCGGATCCATAATTACGGGCGTTGGTCTGAGCGGGTGCACCCAGGGGTTCCAGATAGATGGAAAAACTGTGCCCCAGATAGCCGGAGGACGGCAGCTTTAGGTAGATTTCGGTATCAAAGAGCAACTTGGAAAGCGGTTCATGGTAGAGCTTGGTCAGCGACGCGTAGGCTTCCTCGTGGCGCACCCAGATCGTGTCCAGTCCCACGGCGCCATAGAACTTCTGAAGAATAGGAACGATGCCGACAACCTGCTCGGCGTCGGGGGGCAAATCCGTCTCTTTGATCTTCAGGGAAAAACCTGGGGGAGCCTCGAGCAACAGCGCCAGAGAGACGTACTGCGCCAGCGTCCGTGCAGGATCCGGTTGCGTGTGCTCGCGATAAAAGTTGCACAGAGTGTCGGTTTCTGTTCTGGCTTGGTCGGAGGTTTGGGTAGCTTTGGCAACTTCACCACGGATTTCCGAGCGCAGGGGGTTGGAAACGCTGAGTTCTGTGTCGTAACCGCAAGTGTTGACCGCAGCCAACATGGCGAACAGCGTTGGGTTGGTATCGAGGGAGACCGGCGAATTCTGAGCCAGGCACACTACAGCTTCGAACCCGAGCAGGGCAGCGATCGACGCGCTTCGAAACCTAGATCGCAGGGAAACCTCCACCTCAGGTCGTGCGACGTTAGGATTACCTGTCAGTGTAAAGGGCTCGGCGCAGAGGGTCAACCAAGGCAGTTCTGAGCAGGTTCGAAATCTTTTGCAGTTTGGGCCGCCTTCAGGCGGCGTGCTCGTCCATCACTCCCGCCGCCGAGCGAGCGGAGAAGACCGACGGCATGGCATCAGAGGGGAATCATTCCTCATCATCCCTTAACACTGATCTTCGAAAACGACAACACGGCTCTTCCGGAGGTCGGCCTGCCCATCAGGGTTGCGGGACGAAACGTGGTGAAGATGAGCATGTTTTTCACCTGCGGCGGCAGATCTTTCCCTTGCTGCGGGTTCGACAAGACGCGGTAATCTTCCACCCGGCCGGCCGCATTGACATAGGCTTCGATCACCAGGGAATCGTCACTGATCGAGCTCACTGCGGCCCCAAAGGCCGATTGTTCGAGCCGCGGAGCGGTGTTGAAGACCAGGGGAACGTCCGAGTGGCTCGCCTGCAAGGGCAAGCTGAAAAAGCCCATCAAGAAGCCGAAGATTACCACGGCGCTCACCAATCCGGCGGTTGCCGGGACCATGAATGCGCGAATGGCATCCTCCACTCGAATCCAATGATGATCCAACCGGCGGTGGCGTGATTGCGAGCTTTCCCGGGAGATCGCCAGCCGCAACTTGAGCCCGAGGTCCTCCGGGACCTTCCGACGACCGACGCTGGCCAGCAATTGCTGGGTTTGGCCTAGTGCGAAGTACTCCCGGTCGCATCGCGCGCAAGATTTGAAATGCGCAGTCAGGGCAAGCATCTCCGTGCCCGTCAACCTGCCGTCCAGATAGGGAGAAAGCAGCGACTTGGCTTCCACGCAGTTCATGGTGCCACCTCGCATTCCCGCCCTTCGGCGGAAATCTGGGAGCGGGGTGTAACCTCGGTTTCTTCGCGATCCGCCAGTCCCAGTTCCGGCCCCACTTCGCGTATGTATGCCTTCAGTCGCTTTCGCAGTGCCTGACGTCCGCGGGTAAGCCGGGATTTCACCGTGCCTAGAGAAACCTGCATGATCTCTGCAATCTCCTCGTAGGACATTTCTTCCAAATCGCGGAGAACCACGGTTGTGCGGTAGGGCTCAGAAACCGCGCGCAATTCGGCCTCAACCCGGGCTCGCACCTCCTCCTGAGCGACATGCTGAAAGGGGGACTCGCCTTTGTCCTCCAACCAACTCTGAGCGATGTTTTCCCCCGTGCCGGCATGGGCTGGTTCAAGCGAAGCTTCTCGCGATTTGTGCCGAAACCACCAGCGCCGCCGGTTGGAGGCTTCATGCAGCGCGATCCGATAAATCCAAGTCTTGAGGCTGGATTCGCCATGAAAGTGTTTGATTCCTCGAAACACCTTCAAAAACACATCCTGGGTGGTATCGGCGGCATCGGCCGGGTCGCGCACCAGCCGGTAGACCAAACTGTAGATCGGCTGTTGAAACTCGCCGATCAACCAGACATAGGCCTCCTCCGACCCTGCCTTCAACTCGGCCACGATCCCGGACTCCTGGCCGCGCATTCCTATCGTTCCGGCAAAATCGTTCAATGTAGCCACTCCCGCCAAGACCCTCATGGCGTGACTCCTATTATAAGTTCTTTGTTCCCAATTCGCGCGGTCCAAGATGGAGCCCGGCCACACACACCACCTACTGCCTGTATAGACTCCGCGGCTGCAACCGAAGTTCCCGTGGAAGGTTCTTGAGATTCATACGGTTACAGCTAAGGATTTGGGGTGGAACTTCGACCCCCGGCCAGCCGCTCGGGATCTAAGGTTGGGGAGGTGGGGGTGAGTTCGGAGGAGTGGCCGGGGTTTGTGTTTGACTCGGCTGCGTCCCAGAAGTCGAGCCACTCTTATTCTGGGTCGTCGATGGAGTGGACTTCGCGCTCTTCGCCGGCTGCTTCTTTTTGACCGGTTTTTTAGGGGCTTCGGTATCGTCGACGACTACTTTCTTAGGAGGCGGAAGGGGCGGCTGCTGCGCCGCTTGCAGCGTCCGCACCTGGGTGCGCAGGCGCGTGAGTTCACTCTCTTTGGCCGTAGCCAGGGTCTCCATTCGGTCGGCCAGAGAACGTCGCGCGCGCTCTAGCTGAGCCAAATCCTCCTGCAGCGACTGAAAGTCGTCCCGTGGGCCGAACGCGCCGGCAGATTCAACCACCGAGCCAAAGACATCGTAGAGGGCATCGAGATTACGATACAGCTTAAAACTAGTGGCCAGGTCCTCCGGGGAACTGCGAAGTTGAGTGACAATTTCCGGCAGCGCCGATTGCAGGTTGCGCTGAATCGATCCGACATCTTCTTCGGTGGTGCGCTTTGTGTTGGCATCCGTCTTCCATTTTTCGATGCGGAGCCTGGCGAAGTCCGCTTGAGTCGACTGGGACACTCGTTCCACCTGGGAAAGCAGCAGGTTCAGCTCGTTCACGGATGAATAAGGGACCGGAGCGGGAGCTACGGAAGCAGAACTTGCTGGTGCTGTTTGCGCGAGGGTGGGGGCTGTCTGCGCGCTCGCGAGCGCCGCGAGCAATCCCAGGGGTGCAACCCACCTCAATGTGGACCCGAGCCTCATGCGGATATCCCTCTCAGCATACCGATTTTTTTGGCCTTCGTAAAATTGGATCCTCGAAATCAAGTGGGGGTTGAAGATCGAACGGTGGACGCACGGTGCCCGGTCGCGGCACCTCTTCCAGGTTGATGTTTGACTATGAGTATCGAGTGGACGAAAATTACAATATTAGCTCACGCGTGGGCCTTGGCGCAGCTGGGAGCGCGCTTCCATGGCATGGAAGTTACAAACAGGCCGGCCAATGATTCCAAAGCGCTTAGTTAAGGGAGATATGGCCATTTAGCGGTATTTTCGCCGATATTTGGTACGAATTTGGTACGGTTCAGGGCTGCTCGGCGGGGTGCAGCCCTTTTGCTTTTTCGAGACATCATTTCAATCGGTACTCTTTCCGATAAGCGTTATGCCCACTGTGAAGCGGCGTGTGTCTGAAGGGTTTGCTAAATCTACTTGACCTGCTCGCATCCACCGCTCTCCACATTTTTTCTTGTATTTAGCCTGTTGTCAGTTGCACAGAAATAGATTACTTGCAGACGAAGTCAGGCAAGAGTCAAGCAGTCGCCGGGCTGGTGATCGGTACCGGAGCCTACGGAAAACTGTCTGTGATGGCGGAAGGAAAGCGCGAAGCCGAACATCGCAAAGTCGAACTGGTCATCGTTCCCACGGCGATTGAATTGCGCCGGAATACCGAAGGCACAAATGCAATCCTCCACGTGACCTGCTGAGAACTACTGCCCTATCTTCCAGGAAGTGCCGGGCTTTAAGACAGCCATTTTTACGTGGCCCGAGCCTTCTTTTCCCTCATGACAGGCAGCCGGGCACTCACCGGCGGGCGGCGGCGGGAGACACGCAGCGCTCTGATATCGACTTCCAACTCCTGAAGGTTGCGTCGCAAGGTGTTGCGGTGCATACCTAATTTCTCAGCCGCTCTAACCTGATTCCCATTCAGGTCCCGCAGAACTGCAATGATGAAGGCCTTCTGAAATTCCCGCACGGCTTCGGAATAGGGAGTGTTACTCCGGTACATTTGCAGGACGAGCCCCTCAAGTTGTTCTTTCACCGTGAGCCTTTTAGCGGGGAAAAGGAAAAGGCTGTGACATTGGTTATGCTCTAGCCGCCAGCTCCTGCGAGGAAGCTAACAGCGTGGATGCATGCACCGTCACAGCCCTTTGATGCAATCACTGCTTTCGCAGTCCCAAACCCCAACCGTTCCTCGCAGAACAGTCGGTTTTTTCAGGTCTGGCTGCTCGACGAGTTACCCCGTCGAGCTGATCACTCAGCCTACTTCGGACTGGCAAAGGTGTTAGTTAAGCCAATCCTTTCGACCGTCGACGCGCGACACCCTAAATAGTTGCGTGCAGATTGTCAATGCCCCTTTTCAGTGCAATATGTGATTGCGACGGCCTCGCCATAGTGGAACGCAACCGCCTGAATTGTCAACGTCTTGTTAAAAGCATGAAGGTGGGTGTTCTAATTTTCCACAGGAACATTCACAGCACCGAATGCGATCCATCACTTCAGAGATTATGGGGGTGGATTCATGCGGGAGTCGCTGCGCCGCCGGAGATTGTTCCGTGGAACCCAGCACACACTTCGCACGCAGGACTCGCATAAAGCCGGGCAACTGATCACTCTCTTGAGGTCCGACAGTCAGCCGGCACAATATTTCGCTCGGCTGAAACGCAAGAGAGCCAATCAATAATCTGGTTAGGAAGACCTTGAAAGTGCG
>JASHSL010000148.1 GCA_030040855.1 Terriglobales bacterium | reverse complement strand
TGTCGCGAAAAGAACATGATTGCCCACGCGCTGTTTAACTCCGAGCCTCTCGATCCGGACAAAATGTATGACGAATACGCTGCGGCCTCCGCCCAGATGGCACCCTTTGTCACCGACACGGCGGTGTTGTTGAATCAGGCGCTGGCAAGGGGCGAGTCCATCCTCTTCGAAGGCGCTCAGGGCACCATGCTGGACATCGACCACGGCACCTATCCCTTCGTGACTTCCTCGAGCGCCACGTCGGGCGGAGCGGCGATCGGGACGGGCGTGGCCCCGACTTCGATCGACACCGTGATCGGTGTCACCAAAGCGTATTGCACGCGGGTGGGCGAAGGACCATTCCCTACGGAGACCTGGGACGCCAGCGCCGATCTGTTGCGAGCCCGGGGCAATGAATTCGGCGCCGTTACCGGCCGTCCGCGACGCTGTGGTTGGATTGATTTGCCACTGTTGCGCTACGCTGGCATGATTAATGGAGTCTCCTGGCTGGTCGTGACCAAGCTGGATGTGCTCGATGAGCTGAGCGAGATTCCTGTGTGCGTAGCCTATAAACTCGGCGGCAAACAAACCGAGGAGGTGCCGGCCGAGGATAGTGGATTCGCGGAGATCGAATGCATCTACCGCAAGCTGCCCGGATGGCAGAGGTCAACCCACGGAGTGACGAAATTGGAGAAGTTGCCCAAAGCAGCGCGTGAGTATCTCGCCTTTCTCGAAAAGGAAACGGGCACCCGCATCGCCCTGATCTCGACAGGTCCGAGCCGTGAGCAAACCATCTTCAGCGATGAATTTGCCCGACACTCGGACGAGTTCACCGGATGGAGAACTAGAGCCCACGCAAAACCATAAACCGGAGTCTCGCATGGTGGTTCTGGCGGTAACCTGGATGGCGAAAGCCGGTCGTGAGGCAGAGGTGGCGGCGGTGTTTGCTAAGTTGGCCGAGGAATCTCGCAAGGAAGGTGGGTGCCTGATGTATCAGGTTCACCGGCACAAGACCGATCCACGGCGCTTCTTTATCTACGAACAATACAAAGATGATGCAGCGCTCGAAGCGCACCGTTCCGCGCCCCACTTTCTTCGCTACGCAAAGAAGGAACTGCCCAAGCTAGGAGACCGGATCGAAGGCCAGCTCTATGAACCCTTGGGATGAGTTTGGCCCTGCCCCGACCCGTCGGCCAGCCTCAGCTAGGGACAGGATCCCGCTCGAACCCGCCGTGCGTGGGAACTGGGGGGAGCAGGATCAACTACCCGGCGCTCACCGCTGCGTCTGATCCGCCAGCAACACCCCGCCCGAAGCATAGCTTTCCTTTGCCACCTCATGGAAGGCGATGACGATGGCTTCACGGCGAGCGTTTGCCTCCTCGACCAACGCATCGGTAATGCGCTGTGCGAGCTTGCGCTTTTGCTCGGTGGTTCGACCGCTCAACATCGTGATTTGGACCAAGGGCATGGAGGCTGCCTCGGGTCACTGCTAACCCGCTGCCCGCGAATTAACCTGTCAACTCGTATCCCGCAAAAAAATAACTCAGCTCAAACCGGGCCGATTCATCGGCATCCGAGCCGTGGATGGCGTTCTGCTCGATGTTGGTGGCCCACCGCTTGCGGATGGTTCCCTCGGCGGCATCGGCAGGATTGGTTGTACCCATAAGCTTGCGGAGATCGGCGACCGCATTTTCTCTCTCCAGGGCCAACACCACGATCGGACCGCTCGACATGAAATCGGTCAGGGAGTTGTAGAAAGGCCGGTGCGCGTGAACAGCGTAAAATTGCCCGGCTTGATGCTTAGAAATTTCAAGGATCTTCATCGCCAAGATGTGGAATCCGTTTCGCTCGAGTTGTTCGATGATGTTACCGATCGCATGCTTGCGTACTGCGTCGGGCTTAATAATGGCAAGAGTTCGTTCTAGCGTCTTCATAGCTCAGCCATAGATCCTCAGGATTCGGCCGCCGCTCCCGCGCCGGGGATTTTCCTCCGCGGTCGCCGGCTCTTCGCCTCTCCCCTCTCGTTCTTAGACCTTCACTCCCATCGCCGCCACCACCGTTTCGCCAATCTCGGCCGGCGAGCGGGTCACGCGAATTCCGGCATCCTCCATGGCTTTGATCTTCTCGGACGCCGTTCCCGTACCCCCGGAGATGATCGCCCCCGCATGCCCCATGCGGCGTCCCGGGGGCGCGGTCTGGCCGGCAATGAACCCGATGACCGGCTTCTTCATGTGCGCTTTCACATACGCCGCTGCCGTCTCCTCGGCATGGCCGCCAATCTCTCCGATCATGACTACGATCTCGGTTTGTGGATCCTTGTTAAACAACTCCAAAACATCGACAAAGCTCGTACCGATGATCGGATCGCCTCCGATTCCAATGGCGGTAGACTGACCAAGGTTCCGGGTCGTGAGTTGGAAAACCGCTTCGTAAGTCAGCGTACCCGAGCGGGAAACAATTCCCACCGGTCCCTCGCGATGAATGTGTCCCGGCATGATGCCGATCTTCGATTTCCCCGGTGAAATGACGCCGGGACAGTTCGGTCCGATCAATCGGGCCCGCCGGTTCTGCAGGAATTCCCAGGCGCGCACCATATCCAGGGTGGGAATTCCCTCCGTGATCGCGACGATCAGCTCAATCTCGGCATCGGCAGCCTCCATGATGGCATCGGCCGCCGCAGCGGGAGGAACAAAAATGATCGAAGCATCCGCTCCAGTTCTGTCTACGGCTTCCTGCACCGTATTGAAAACTGGCCAGCCCTCGTGCGTGGTGCCGCCTTTTCCTGGAGTCACACCGCCAACAATCTTGGTTCCGTATTCTGCACAGGTTTTGGCATGGAACGTGCCTTCTCGTCCCGTCAACCCCTGCACAACGACCCGTGTGGATTTATCGATAAGGATACTCATGATGGTTTGGTCTGCTCCTCAGCCTCGCGTGCCCTGGGTTGGAGTCGCATGCCGTTTCTCCTCCGAACTCGATTGAGCAACGGTGATCCGACAATCAAGTTTGCCGGGCTAACGGCTCCCTGCTGCCGCCACCACCTTCTCCGCGGCGTCCTGCATGGTGTCGGCCACGATGAGATTGAGTCCAGAGTCGCGTAAGATTTCCCGCCCGGCTGCGACGTTGGTGCCTTCCAGTCGAAGCACGATCGGCAGCTGAATGTTCGTCTTTCGGCTGGCTTCGACCACTCCTCGCGCCAGAGTATCGACCCGCAAGATCCCTCCGAAGATGTTAATCAGCACTGCCTTGACATGTTTATCGCCGAGCAGGATCGCGAAGGCATGGGTGACTTGCTCAGCGTTCGCCCCGCCACCCACATCCAGGAAATTCGCAGGCATGCCACCGGCGTGCTTGATGATATCCATCGTTGCCATGGCTAGGCCGGCGCCGTTCACCATGCAGCCGACATTCCCCTCCAACCGGATGTAATTGAGGTTGTATTTGGAAGCTTCCACTTCCAAGGGATCTTCCTCAGCCAAGTCTCGCATCTCGCGGATCTCGGGATGCCGAAACAGAGCATTGTCATCGAAATTGATCTTGGCATCGAGCGCGAACAGACGGCCATCGGGGCAGCTCCCAAATGGGTTAATCTCGAGCAACGAGGCATCCGTTTCCCGGAATGCTCGGTAGAGTCCGGTCATGAACCGCACCGCCTCCGGGAGGTGCTGAGAACCCAAACCTAACTGGAACACCAGCTTGCGGGCTTGAAAAGCCTCCAGCCCCATGCCGGGCTCAACGTACTCCTTGAAGATGGCGGCGGGATTCTCAGCGGCGATCTGCTCAATCTCCATACCGCCGGCAGCCGAGGCCATGAACACGGGCTTGGCTTCGCCGCGATCGATGACGATCCCAGCATAGAGTTCCTTCTCGATGGGCAACGTCTCCTCGATGAGCACGCGCCGCACGAGACGACCTTCCGGTCCAGTCTGATGCGTCACCAGGGTCATGCCGAGGATTTTGCCGGCGATCGCGGTTGCTTCTTCGACGGATTGGGCAACTTTGACGCCACCGCCTTTACCCCGGCCTCCGGCATGAATTTGCGCCTTCACCACCACCCGGTTGACGGCAGCGGCAAACAGGCTCTTGGCGACCGCCTCGGCTTGCTCGCGGGTTTCCGCCATTTCTCCGCGGGGCACAGCAACCCCATATTTTCTTAAGAGAGCTTTGGCCTGGTACTCATGAATCTTCATATCTGAATTCCTGATTTCCTGTGGCAGGACTCTGCTTGCGGCTTAAAATTGCGGGCACCAAACATTTGATTCTATAGAAGCATCGAGGATAGGGCAAACGCAGCGCGGCCTCTTTCCCTTCGAGCAAACCAATTGCGCGCTCGGTCCTTTGCGAAATCTGTGGGAAACGGACTAAGCTGGGTGTCGATGATTACCGACGCGCTTCATCGCATCGCAATGCACCGCGAGTCTCTTTCTCGCGAACGAGCACGCCAGCTCATGGCGGAGGTGTTGTCTGGCCAGTGCACGGATGCGCAGATTGCCGCCTTGCTCGTAGCTCTGGCCATGAAAGGTGAAACGGTCGAGGAGATGGTCGGGTTCGCCGAAGCGATCCGCCAGGCCGCCACTCCGTTGGCCATTCCCGGCAATTCCACCCTGGATGCCAGTGACACCGAACGGGACGCTCTGGTGGACACCTGCGGCACCGGCGGCGATGCCAGCGGAACCTTCAACATCTCTACCGCCACTGCATTCGTCGTGGCTGGGGCCGGCGTAAGGGTAGCCAAGCACGGGAATCGCAGCATGACCTCCCAATGCGGCTCGGCCGATGTCATGGAAGCTCTGGGCGTCGCCATCGAGCTACCGCCGGCCCGGCTCTCGGCCTGTCTTGCCGAAGTTGGAATGGCGTTTTTGTTTGCCCCCACGATCCACGCGGCCATGAAGTATGTTCAGCCCGCACGCCGTGAGCTTCGCTTGCGAACGGTATTCAATTTGCTCGGCCCGCTGACAAACCCGGCCCGGGCATCCGCGCAAGTGGTGGGAGTATACTCCGTGGAATTGGTCGAGAAACTCGCGGAGGCATTGAGCATGTTGGGACTGCGCCGTGCGATGGTTGTGCATGGGTCGGACGGCTTGGACGAGATTACCGTCACCGGACCCACACGAATTGCTGAGGTCAGGGACGGGAGCGTACGTTCCTACGAAGTCAGGCCGGAAGAATTCGGAATGAGGCCGGCTCGGCTCGATGAGATCGGCGGAGGGGACGCGGGGGAAAACGCAGGAATCATCAGGGATATCCTACGAGGAGAGAAATCGCCGCGGCGCGATGTCGTTCTCCTGAATGCGGCTGCAGCCTTGGTTGCCGCCGCCCAAGCCGATCACCTGGTCGAAGCATTGCCGTTGGCGGCCCGTGCTATCGATTCGGGAGCTGCAGCGGACAAGCTCAGCGCCTTAGTCCGATTTACCAATACCCATCCCCCATCCTAACCTTCCGGATCGAACGGCAAGGTCCAGACGGTTGCCGCCAGGCTTTTGCAGAGACGGCCAGCGGGACAATGCCTCAGCGTGGACGCAAGACTTTTTTTGCCCGTCACGATTGCATTTACGCTCGACCCTGCCACGGTGCGAAGGTTTGAAGGACCTCATTGCGCCGAGGCCGGGACATACACCTGGGATGCCCCCACTAGTTCTGCATTCGGCACCTCGGTTTGCAGTCTGACGCGTCGCAGCCCCGCCTTCTTTTCGGGCTTGGCAAGGAAGCCCAAGAAGTACTGATGGGTTAGCCGCTGGGTCACGCTTTCGAGATAGGGAGTGAAAGCAACGGGGGCGCCGGTGAAGCCTATGTAATAGGCTTCTCCTCCGGTCTCATCGGCGACTTTCGAGAGATACAGCTGGCCCCAATAATACTGCCAATAGCTATGCGCGGCATGCCCGCGTCCGGGCATGTAGATATCGAAGACGATCACACCTGCGCGCTGGGCGTCGGTGATCGCGTCATCTACGTAAGGGTCGTCCGGCGTGGTCCCCCCAAACCAATCCACGCCATCTGTAACCATAAACACTTCACGGCGCGCCGTGGTCTCTGGCCAACGCTTAATCAGGTCCTGGAGAGAAAAATAGGGGCTGGCGTCCGCGCCGGTCTCACCGAGCGGCAGACGTAGGGCTTTGGCCGCTTGCGCGTGGTCTTGGGTCGGATTCTGCACGATCCTGGCCATTCCGTTTTGCATGTAGGCGATGCCGATCTTGGTAGTGTCCGGCTGCGCAGTTATGAACTGTCGAAGATCATCCAACTGTGAACCCAAGCTGATGCTGGCTCCATCATCGATCAGAACGAAGAATTCGAGGGCAGCGTGATCGCCTTGTGCCGGCACCCAGTCGGTTACGCGATCCCGATCACGCCCCTCGTGGACCATTACATCTTCGCGAGTGATCTCCGGGGGAGTCGCGCCGTGGCGAGCTTCAACCGAGACCACCATGTGAACCGGCACGCCGCCCGGCGAAGCTTCCTGGCCGAGAGCGTACAGAATGGTTAGCTGAACCATGGCAAGTGCGTACCCCAGGACCAGTCCTCGTCTTTTCATGGCATCCTCGCTTGCATCCTCGAAAGTAAATGTCGCCCACGTTCTAGCGAAAGCTGACCTGGCGCTTGGAGAACCTATGCTTTGGGCTGAACCGAATCAGGCCGTTGACTTTAAAAACGCAAGCGATTGTACACCCATAGCGCTGCATCGCGTTACCCGGCATCCTCGCATCATTGGGAACGTGCATGCCCTGGGTCGGAAAGAAGCGGCGTCTCGAGGGCGGTCGATCTCGGGCTGAGCAAATTCAGGTATTCCGGTCCGTCGCTTGACCACCGACGCAAGAGACGGGTTTCCGTGCACGAACGCACGACCGAGAAGTGAAGTTTACCGTCTTCCCGCAGCTGCTTTCTTCAAACGCTCGATCTGCGCCAGGTGGTTTGCGCCATGAGCCGCGATCTTCGCCACGTATTCCGCTACGGTTACGTCGCGCTGTAATTCGGGATGATAGGCTGATTTCTCGAGATCTCCAGGCTTCAGACGGCGTAACAGTTGCAAGGTGCGGTGCCGGTTGAGCCCGTACGCCGCGACCAGCTCAGCCGGGGATTCTTCGCTGTAGCCAAGCCTTGTCGCCCAAGCATTTTGATCCATGGGAGCGATCACCGGCTTCCTATCGGCCAGCATCTGTCGGAAGCGATATGCGTATACGATCTCGACATCCGCCAAATGGCCGAGGACTTCGAGAATCGACCATTGGTCCGGCGCCGGCTTGTAACGCAGGATCGTGTCAGACAGGCCGGAAACCGCCGCCGCGATCCGCTGGGGGCTCTTGTCGGCAGCAGCAATATGCTCCCTTAACTCCACTTCGCTCATCGCTCACCTCGAATAGAACACCAGGGGAAACCGAGGCTGAGAGATTGGGTCCGACTCCTTGACCCTTCGGTTCCCTCTCGCCCTGCGCCCCCTCGAAGGTTCATAGATCTACCTTTTCCATCCAGCGCGCCACCTCTACGTTCCATCCCAACTCTTGGCGCATGACATCACGCAACTGGGATGCAGCCGCGGGATCTCCATGCACCAGATAGGTTCGACTGGGCGTGCTTTTAAACGTCCGCAGCCATTCGAGAAGTTCCGGGGTGTCCGCATGGTCACTGAATTGTTCGAAGGAGACCACCTGCGCCCGGACGGGTATAATCTCTCCGAAAATCTTCACCTCCGGCGCCCCACTCTTAATCGTAAATCCCCTGGTGCCCTGCGCCTGAAAACCAATGAAGATCACCGTGTTTTTCGGCTCCGGAAGTCTTTGCGCCAAATGATGAAGGATGCGACCGCCGGTGACCATCCCGCTTGAGGAGACAATAATCGAGGGATATTTCGAGTCATTAATCCGCTTGGATTGTTCGAGCGTCAAAGCAAACTGGAAACCCGGCCAAGCGAGCGGCGACCCATACTGGCGGACGAGCCGCCGCGCCTCCTCGGTGTACTCCTCGGAGTGCCGCATAAAAATCTCCACGGCTTGAATCGCCATGGGACTGTCACAATACACCGGGACCCGCCCGATCTGGCCAGACTCCATCAGGTCTTTCAGCATGAAAAGAAACTTCTGCGTACGCTCCACGGCAAATGCGGGGACGACCACGCTACCACCGCGCGCGACGGTCTCCTTGATCACGGCGGCCAGTTGCGGCCGCGGGTCATTGGTAGGGTGCTGACGATCTCCGTAGGTGGATTCCATGACGAGCAGGTTCGCCGTCTCGCCTTCGATCGGCCCAGAACGCACGACCTTGCCGGGAGCGAGGTTTTGATTGCGAACTCGTCCGATGTCTCCGGTAAACAACAAGCGTCGGTTCTGGCCACCGGTCTCGAGCGTGAGTTCCGCCATGGCCGATCCCAGGATGTGGGCAGCCCGCACGAAGCGAAAGGTCAATTCAGGAGACAACCGCTTACTTGTCTCCGCTGGAACCGGCCGGAAATATTGAAGACAGGCTTGCGCTTCTTCCAAGGTGTAGAGGGGAAGCGCGGGGCTGTGCTTGGACTTGTGCTGTTTGTTGTAGAAGGCGGCATCCTCTTCCTGCAAATGTCCTGCATCCGGCAACAGAATGCCGCACAAATCGATCGTCGCCGGCGTGGCGTAGATGGGCCCGCGAAAGCCTTCCTTAACCAGGCGGGGGATCCAGCCACAATGGTCGAGGTGTGCGTGGGTAAGCACGACCGCGTCAATATCACCCGCCGGAACGGGAGGGTTTTGCCAGTTGCGCTCGCGCCATTCCTTCGGCCCCTGGAACATACCGCAATCGATCAGGATCTGAAAACCGCGGTTTCCGCCCGCGTTCCTGCCGGTGTTTACCAAGTGCTTGGAGCCAGTGACGGTGCCGGCGGCGCCGAGAAATTGAATGTAGGCCAAAATGCACCTCTCCCCCCCACCATCCTACAAGCAAGGACTCAGGTATGAGCGAACGCCAAGGGTCGCATCGATTTCATGGCGCGTGCCTCGATCGCGCCGTCCCTCCCGACATTCACCCCGTGCTCCTGTAGGTGTGCTCGCTCGCGTTGCTCTCGGGAACGCTGCCATCATTCACGGTTACTTGCTGAAGAGTCGACGGCACTTCGACCCGAATCGAGGCCTTCGATTTCGCTCGCACCTCCAGCCGCTTCCTGATCTCTGTGCCTCCCGCCTGAAGCGTAATCGGCACCTCCGCACCGGCACCACCTAGGTTCTCTACCGTAACGGTCACCAGGAAACCGCCGGCTGGGAGGGGATGGGAAAAGACCGAATCGATGCGGAAATCCGGCAAGCCACGGTCGTGATAGACCCAGTCGTCAAAAAACCATTGCAGATCTCGCTGGCTGGTTTTCTCGATCAGGCGCTCGAGGTAGGTGGTCTCCCGGTCGTCGACCGCCTGGTAGCTGAGCAAAGCTTCGTTGGGCAGACGTCCCAACATATCTCTCAGCATCCACCAGACATACATGGCTTTGGTTTGGAGGTACAAATCGTTCGCCGCCGTAATCAGAGAACGAGTCGTGTCCTGCCGGCCGGGCTTTTCCGCTGCTTGCCGCTCGGCTTCGATCAGGCCCGCGGCGTGCGCCTTGAGATAATCGACCGCAGCCAGGCGCCCGCGTTGCTTCTCGATAAATTCGGCCTGCGCCAAGTGTGCCAGCCCCTCCTCAATCCAGGCTCGCGGGGAGCGCAGGCACTGCCGCGCTTTGCCATAGACGATGCTCAGCTCCGCTTCATTCGTCATGGGTGACTCGAGCGGGGTGAGCAACATGCCGTCGGTCACGAAGGGCTGCGCGTCCGCATCCGGCAAGCCCAGGATCTCGAAACTTCCCGCGCTTTCGCCGGGAACCAATGGATCGAGCCGTGCGGCCACATCGCCAAAGGCCTCGCCGGCAGATTGCTGGGCAGGCAGGTAATAGACCGTGACTGAATCCTTGGGGGCGAGCCTCTGATAATCGGCCATGACAAAGGTTGGCACACTGACTCCCGACCCTATCATGCTGAAGCGGGTACCTTTGCTGCCGTGAGAACCAGCGTGCTCGGCGGGCGAAGCGGAGCCGCTGAAGAGAACTTCGGCAGCCGAGGTGGACTCGAAGCGTACCTGCATCTCAGTGTTGGCTTCCTTCGCCTGCCATCGGGTGACGGTCTCGGCTACGCTATTGCCCTCAGAAAGGCTAGCGTCCTCGGTCGCGATCGGGTACCAGGCAACATAGCCAATCCCACGCACCGCGGTGAAGGATTTGCCGATCTGGTCCCAGTCGCTGTGTTTGGCTTTCTCCTCCGGCACGCCCATGCGTGTTAACCGCGTCGCGTCGAGCGCAATGAGCCCTTCGTAGCCGACATCCAACTCGATCACTCCCTTCGAAGGAACCTCCGGCACATTCACAATCGCCTCGGAAAATGCGCCCGTATGATCGAGGTCGGAATTGTACTCTTCGGTGACGAACGGCACCGTCTTCCCGCCTAATTTGATCGAGCGCCAATCCAAGCTGGAAGAGATCTGCAAAGCGAGGTCTTTCTGGGGAACCGACGAGTCATTGCGGAGAGTGATCTTGCCCCGCACCCCGAGGCGTTGCTGCTCCGGCTCGACCCGCACCTCGAGCTGGTAGCGGGTAAAGGTAAATGCCTCGCGATCCAGGGCCGCGGCTAGAGGCCCTAGACCACAAAGCATACCGATAACACAAAGGACCCTCATCGTGGCTGCTTTCTTCTTTGCCGGACAATCTCGTAGAGAAAGACTCCGGCGGCAACGGAAACATTCAACGAAGGCACCTTCCCCAGCATCGGAATGGAGGCGAGAAAGTCGCATTTTTTCGCTACCAAATCATGCAGGCCCTTGCCTTCGGCCCCGAGGACCACGGCACAATCCATGTTGTAATCGAGCGAGTCGTAGGACTGCGGGGCGCGCTCGTCGAGACCCACGATCCATAGATTCTTCGCTTTCAGCTCCTCGAGGGTACGCGCAATATTGGTGACCTTTGCCACCGGCAGGTGTTCGCCTGCGCCTGCGGAAACCTTGGTCACCGTCGCCGTCACCCCCACCGCTCGCCGTTCGGGAATGATCACCCCGTTGGCCCCGGCGGCATCCGCCGTCCGCAGGATGGCTCCGAGATTGTGTGGATCTTCCACTCCGTCCAGAACCACAATCAGAGAATACGCTCCCCGTTTGGCCTCGATCACATCGTCCAAATCGTTGTACTGCTTGGCCGATGTAATTGCCACCACGCCTTGATGAGCATGGTTCCCGGCCATGCGGTCAAGTTCCGCTCGCTCGAGGAATCGTACCGCCACTCCTTGCCGGCGGCATTGTTCGACGACCCGCTGCAGGCGGAGGTCATGGCGTTCTCGCGCCACCCCGACCCAGGCAAAAGCTCTCCCGCCTGCCTTCAGGGCCTCGGCCACAGAATGGATCCCATAGAGGTAATGCATGAAGCTCCAGTGTACCGCCTGGGCTCGCGGCAAGACCACGCCGTAGCTTCCCTGCCGCCGGCAGCCTGGGTAAGGACCACAACTCTTGCTGCAGTGGACTCCGCCCCGCCTTTCTTGCACGTCCTATTCGAACCATTGCGAATGTTAGACTTGAATTGCGAGGGATTCTTGCAGAGCGTCTATCTTGTGTCGGCGGTGCGCACGCCCATCGGAAAGTTCGGAGGCGCACTGGCCTCCCTCACCGCGGTCGACCTGGGCGTCGCTGCGGCCCAGGCGGCACTGGAACGAGCCGGGGTTCGGGCGGATCAGGTGGAAGAGACGATCTTTGGCAACGCCCGTCAGGCGGGCGGGGGCCCGAATCCTGCCCGTCAAATTTCCGTCCGCAGCGGCGTCCCGGTGGAAGTCCCCGCGTACACGGTAAACCAGGCTTGCGCTTCGGGCATGAAGGCGATCGCGCTCGGATTCGAGGAGATTGCCACGGGAAATCTGGAATGCGTATTGGCCGGGGGCACCGAGTCCATGTCGCGCTTGCCCTACTACTTGGATGGGGCTCGCTGGGGCTATCGCCTGGGAGACCAGGAATTGATCGATGGCATGTACCGCGATGGCTTTTTCTGTCCCCTGGCCAAAATGGTCATGGGGGAAACAGCCGAGGTGCTGGCGGAGCGATACAAGATCACGCGGGAGGAACAGGATGCCTTTGCGCTCTGCTCGCAGACGCGGGCAGCGCAGGCGATCGCGAGCGGACGGTTTGAGGAAGAATTGGTGCCCGTCACTCTCGATACCAAAAAGGGTCCGCAGACATTCAGCCAGGACGAACATCCTTTTCTCGGGGCTACGCTTGAGAAGATGGCGAAGTTGCCTCCCGTATTTTCCAAATCCGGCACCATCACAGCGGGCAACTCGTCAGGGATTACAGACGGCGCAGCCGCGGTGGTCCTGGTGAGCGAAGCTTTCCTTCAGAAACACAAGCTCAAGCCGCTCGCCCGGGTTCTGGCCGTATCTTCCGCGGGCGTCGATCCGCGAGTGATGGGAATCGGTCCGGTCCCCGCGCTGCGGAAGCTCGAGCAAAAACACCAGCTTCCACTTTCCGATTTTGATCTGCTCGAGTTGAACGAAGCTTTTGCAGCCCAGGTTCTGGCCTGCGACCGGGAGTTGCATTTTGCTCGCGACCGGGTGAACGTGAATGGCGGTGCCATCGCCCTCGGTCACCCCATCGGCTGCACCGGAACCCGAATCACGGTAACGCTCCTTCACGAGATGTTGAAGCGCAAGGCCAAACTTGGGGTTGCCACCCTATGCGTGAGTGGCGGAATGGGAATGGCCCTGGCGCTCGAAAACGTGGCCTGAGGCAGGATTCCTCCGTCCGAAGCGTGCCTCGCGTTGATGGCTGCTCTACCGATTCACCCATTGATCGACCCAGTCGTTCACCGTTTTGTACCAGAGCTGCGCGTTCTGCGGCTTGAGCACCCAGTGACCCTCGTCGGGGAAATAGAGCATCTTCGACGGCACGCCTAACCGCTGCAGCGTGGTAAACAGCTGCAATCCCTCCGAGACGTCCAACCGGTAGTCCAGCTGCCCGTGGATGACCAGCGTAGGCGTCTTGAAGTACCTAGCGCTCAGATGCGGCGACCACTGGTCGTAAAGTGCACGGTTGGTATACGGCGTCCCCTCGAACTCCCACTCATTGAACCAGAGCTCCTCGGTCGTCCCCCATGCGGAGGTCGAATTGAACATGCCGTCGTGCGAAACAATGCACTTGAAACGATCGCTGTGGCCGAGAATCCAATTCGCCATATACCCGCCATAGCTCACTCCCAGCGCGCATTCACGATCTTTGTCGATAAACGGGTACTGCTGTTCGGCATAGTCAAGGCCCCTCATCAGGTCTTCAAAGGGAGCGCCACCCCAATCGCCGCGAATTGCATCGATGAACTTCTGTCCGTAGCCGGTGGATCCGTGAAAGTTGATCATCACGACGACATAACCATTGGCCGCGAACAGCTCTGGATTCCAGC
>JASHSL010000147.1 GCA_030040855.1 Terriglobales bacterium | reverse complement strand
CAGGCCCGCGTACTGCCGACATGCGCGCTGCCGATCGTCGCGACATAACCATCTGGAGCCGAAAGCCGGCATCGGTGGACGGCGAAGTGAACAATGATGTTCATTTTGGTCAGGTCGTCAGCCCGGCCTCTCCAAGACTGGTGCAGCTCGCCGGGAAATTCATCTTTACAAGGAACTCGCATCTGACCGCCAGTTACGCAGCGCGTGGCACTAGGGAAGGGTTGGCCTTCTAGAGGTCGCCTACCTTTTAGAAGGCCAACGGAGCCGACCGAAACGCAGCGGTCATTCAGACTTCCAAGTGACTTGGAAACTCGTGCCGTCCGAGGTGAGAGTGGACGGTACTGCTTCCTCTGCACCGCTGCTGCTGACCATGATGATCTCCTGCACGTCGCTGCCAAACGCGCCAATCGCTCCTGAGGTCGAAGTTTCGGTGGCAAAGTTGGTGTTACTGATGTCCGTGTAGTCCTCCCCAAAAGAGGCTGTGCCGAAATCGGCGAGAGGCAAGATGCCGCCGGAGCTTGTACAGCACGGCGCCTCGGCGATCCACTCGGCGGAGGACCGTGCCGCGCCACGGACCCTCCCGGTTTTGCTAAAGGACTTTCCCGTGGTCTCGTTCGTGATGGTGGTCGTGAATTCCGTACCGCTGTAACTTACTTGCGCTGATATCTGATTGCCGGGCGATACCGGGACGCTGGTGATTTCGACGGAGGCTGCCGGGTAGAATTCGTACCAGGCATAATATACGGCGCTGGTACCGTCACAGATGGCAAGAGTTCCCGTCTGCTCCACGGTGCCGGAAGAGTATCCGTCGATACCCACCCAAAACGCGGCGTATGTGTTCGGAGTGGCGCTACAGTCAACGGCGGAAACAGTCCACGAACCCTGAGCCTTCGTGAAATCAGAACCGGTTACTGCGTAACCGCTCCAGTTTTCGCTCTCCACCGTGCCGTCGATGCGCACCCGATGAAATTTCATCGGTCTGTGCTGCGGCAGTGATACTGCTGCTGCACTTGGCGAAGCGGTAGGTGCGGCCGGCACCTGTGCTACGGCGGGCAATATGCACGTGGCGAGCACTGCGAGAATTCCTAAGCGATTCGATAACATCGAGTCCTCCAGTTATTCGTCTGCAGAATCCCAAGATCCATCCGGGTATCGCGACAGTTTATCTGCAAAAACCATGACGTCAAGCTAATTGTGTACTTTCGTGTTAGCCCCTAGACCGGGGGAATGGGCATGCGGTGCGGGGGCGTAAGTAACTGCTACCAATAGGCCATTTTGAGACTTCTTGATCTGATCTCGGTCTCTACCTTGGTGGCAAGGTGCAGCCTGTAATCCCGCTCTGAGAGAGGTCTAGGGAGGAACCAATCCTACGGCGCTGTTGCAACAGTTTGCCTCGCCGCCAAATCAAGGCTGGACGCCCGCATAGAAGGGAATCGCGCCGCGTGCCAGGTTCTTGTAAACTACGCCACCCTTCATCACAAATACGACCCGCCGGACGGCCGTGATGTCGTTTAGCGGATTTCCGTCGAGAGCGATGATATCCGCCTCCAGGCCGGGGACGATCGAGCCAATCCGATTGCCCATACCTAAGGCTTCAGCTCCCAGCGAGTTGGCGGAGACCATCGCAGCCATCGGATCCACCCCGCAGTCACGCACGCGGTCGATGAACTCTTCGGCATTGCGGCCGTGCGCCCCGGCCACGGCGTCCGTGCCAAAAACCATTTTCAGGCCCGGAGTTCTCGCCGCGTGTTCTACGATCTCATGGTCGAGCGGAAGGATCTTCTCCATCGCGGTAAATCCCTGGGCGGTGTAACCAGAGGTGCCAAGATATTTTTCCCTGTTCAGCAGATAGTTCTCGATGACCAATCCGGCCTGCGGATCGAAATAGGTGCCTTTCGTGGCCATCAATTTCAAGTCGTCGTCTGTGGCCAGCGTACCATGCTCAATTTCGGTGCATCCCGCCATCGTGGCGGCACGAACCGCCTCTTTGTAAGCGTGCACAAGGGTTCGCAGCCCCTGTCTTCTGGCTTCATCGCAGGCTGCGTTCAATTGTTCTTGCGAAAGAGTCATGCCCCCACCTTGGCGGATGGACTGCGATGCAAAGATTTTGATCAGGTCTGCACCGGATGCCTTTTGCTTTCTCACAAAGGCGCGGATTTCATCCGGTGTGCCGGTCGCCTCGCCACGCCCTTCAAGCGGCTCAATCGCCGTCAGGATGCGCGGACCTGGGATCCCTCCTTTCGCAATGGCATCACGAAGGGGGACGTCGTTCGCCGCCCCCACGCTTTGCACCGTCGTGAAGCCTGCCATCAGGGTAACCCATGCATTCGCTGCAGCTTGATATGCATCCTCTTGGGTTGTTCCTTCCGTGCCGCCGTTTTTTCCGTCCTTGCCGAAGACCCAGGTAATGTGTACGTGCGCGTCAATCCATCCCGGCAGGACAGTAAGACCGCGCAGGTCGTAGTCGACCGGACCCTCGCCCCTGGGATCGATGGCGGCAATGGTTGAGCCCTGGATCACAATGCGAACGTCCTGCAGTGTGCGGCCGGTACCATCGAGCACGGTGCTCGCAGCAATTACGCTGCGTTGGCGTAACCCGTACGTCTGTGCAGAAATTGGAGGCGTCCGAGCGCAGACACACATGATGCTGAGGACGCAGGACAAGACCTTCGTCGGTCTCATATTGGCTACTCCTCCGGCTCGCCGGCGCGAAGCATGGCGGCACGTGCCAGGTACCTTGGTCTCTTCGCTCGATCACGCGGCGTTCCTAAGTCTACACGTTCGTCACGCGCCAGCTGCGGCGGATCACAGTTCTGTCGAAACGCGCTTTCCGGGGTAGATCCCCGGAATCCCGGACCACATACTCAGGTAGACGGACAAATAAAGAAGCTGAACCGCACCGGGCTGCGAAGATTCGAATTGTAGTTGAGGGTTCTCTATCCGAACTTGCGAGTATCCTCTCGCGCTGCTTGAATCGGTCGGGCTAAATCACCCAGGCCGGCGGCCTCAAAGAAGGCGCGTGCTGTTTCCGGCCAACGCCCGCTGCCTGCACTCAGGCCCCCGTCTACGGCTAGCACTTGTCCCGTGACGAAGCTGGAAGCGTCCGAGGCCAAGAAAATTAACGCCGGGTTGAGTTCCGCCGGCCGTCCGATGCGCCCCATGGGCGCTGAGCGTGCCGCCCAGTCCAAAAAGCCGGGCGCGGCAAGGGCGGGGCCGGTCATCTCGCTCGGGAACCAGCCGGGCGCGAGTGCGTTGACGCGCACTCCTCGATCCCCCCAACTGCACGCCAGATTCCGAGTAAGGTTGATGACCGCGGCTTTGGTGGCTTGGTACGCCGGCGGAAAATTGCCGATGCCACCGAGGCCGGCGACGGAAGCGTTATTGATAATCGACCCGCCCTGGCCATCGGCGAGCATGCAATGCGCGGCGTGCCGGCAACAATACCACAGTCCCATCAGGTTCACCTGCACGGTGGAGGCAAAAACTTCATCGGGAACGCGCTCGGGCATCATGCCGGCGTCGGCAACTACGCCGGCATTGTTCACGAGCACGTCAATGCGCCCGAAGCGGGATACCGCCGTTTCCATCAGCTTTCTTACTTGGGTGGAATCGCTCACGTTCGCATTTCACGGCGACGGCCGCGTGCCCGGCGGCACTCAGTCTGCGCACGAACTGGTTGAGTTTCTCCTCCGAGCGGGCGGCAAGAACAAGGCGCGCGCCTTGCTCGGCGAGCCCCTCCGCAAAGGCGACGCCCAGCCCATAGGAAGCGCCTGTAACCACGGCAGTCTTGCCGGTAAGATCGAACAGATCAGTGATGGAACTCATGAGATCCCTCCAGTGAATTGGGCGATTGTACTATGCTGGCCTGGCGGTCAGTTCGGGCGGTTCACGAAAGCAAGTTCTTGCGCGTGCAGATTCGTGGCAAAACGGATTATGGCTCTCCACGACGTCGCCCGAGTCTTGCACTCGGGTTCAGGTTGGCTCAACCTGCAGCGCTCGAAGACAAGCGGCCGCCGGCATTGTTCTCAGAAGTTGGAGTTCACGGATCGCATCGCCAGAAAGGTAGTTCTGATGGCACGATAGGCGAGTGTTGCGTTACGGAAGCGGCACGAAGCTGGGCGGGGCTGATCCCAGTAGAGTGTTAGTGCACTGGCGGAAACCGCGCCGTTCAATTGGATCAACGTCCTTTCAGCGCGATGTGAACAAATGTCCCAGCTTTTGTTTCTTGGTTCGCAAGTATTCTTCCGCGTGAGGGCTGGCCGGCACTTCACAGGGCACCCGCTCCACCACCTTGATCCCTGCCCGCTCGAGAGCCGCGACCTTCTCCGGATTGTTCGACAGCAAACGAACCTCAGAGATGCCCAAGGCGTTGAGAATCTGCGCCGGGAGTCCGAACTCCCGATGATCCGCCTTGAATCCCAACCGCTTATTCGCTTCAACGGTATCGAGCCCAGTGTCCTGCAACTCGTAAGCCTGCAGCTTAGCCATCAACCCGATGCCACGACCCTCCTGCTGTTCGTAGATGAGCACGCCCGCTTTTTGTGCGGCGATCATCGAAAACGCTAGCTCGAGTTGCTGGCGGCAGTCGCAACGCAGAGAACCGAAGACGTCCCCGGTCAGGCATTGGGAGTGGATGCGCACCAAAGGCGGCGCGGCGCGAACCTCGCCCATCACGAGGGCCACGGCTTCTTCCGTCTTGCCGTCAAATTGACCGCGAAATGCGAAGATGCGGAATTTGCCCCATCTGGTGGGAAACTCCGCCGATGCAACCTGCTCTATTTTCTGCTGTTTCACATTCGTATTATACGGTTCTTCCCACGCCTGGTTCCGAAAAGCCCAATCCGGAAGAAAGATCGGTTCGAATGACTAAGCCAACCTAGGTCCGTCGACTTCCAATCCGAGAGCTTCTCCGAGGACTGCGAGAACGATGGGTGGCGCACAATTTCTCTGCGGTTTTGGGTTCCGGCCACCCATTCAAACACGGCTGGTACCATTTTGCTCATCGCATGGTAGCCCTTTACGTTGTGTATTCCAGCAAGTACCATTGCGTATGGACGCCAAAGTACAGGCGCGCTGTGCTGGTGGGTCCGATTGCAAAACGCTGCGAACAGCTGCTTCGACAAGTGGCAGCCAAATATCGGGCGGAAATCATCGCCTTGGCAATCATGCCCGACCACGTTCATTGCCTTGTAGAAG
>JASHSL010000146.1 GCA_030040855.1 Terriglobales bacterium | reverse complement strand
GGCGGTTTCGGTATTGTTCTCCCCCACGTTCGGGCGTCTGGTCTCGCTTCTGATTGCCATCTCCTGCTTTGGGTCGATGTCCGTGGTGATTCTGAGCGGCGCTCGAGTGTACTATGCGATGGCGAAGGACAGAGTTTTCGTCCCCGCCCTCGAGACTCTTCATCCGCGATGGCGAACTCCGGTCATCAGCCTGCTGGCGCAATGCATCTGGGTCTGCGTACTCACGGCGAGCGGCGGATATGAACAGATCTATACCTGTTTCACTTTCATGATGACCGCGACCTACGCGATCACCGTGGGAGCTCTGTTCATCTTGCGCCGAACCCGGCCGGACGCAAACCGTCCCTACCGCTGCTTCGGTTATCCTTGGCTGCCGACTCTTTATTTGCTGATTGCGATCGTCTTCCTGATCAACACCCTGATCGAACGCCCAGTACAATCGCTGGCAGGTCTGTTGCTCGCGCTGACGGGTATTCCTGCCTATTTCTACTGGCGGGATTCCGCGGAGAACTGAGACCAGAGGAGGGCAGCGCTTCCTCCACCCCATGAGTTCAAGAACTAGCGCCTGGTTACAGGGCGACTTGGTCAGCGCCCTTGAGGGCCAGCATCTTGCGCGTCTCATCCGGGGTGGCAATCTCGAACGAGAGCTCTTTCAAAATGCGGATAATCTTCTTCACCTGATCGGCGTTCGAGGGAGCCAGTTCGCCCTTGCTCAAGTGAAGGCTGTCCTCCAACCCCACGCGGACATTCCCCCCCATGATCGCACCCAGGGTGACGAGCCGCATCTGGTGTCGGCCAGCACCGAGAATGGACCAATGATAATTCTCCCGCCCAAACAGCCGGTCGGCCGTGGCTCGGACATAGCTGAGAAGCTCAACGTCGGTTCCCAACCCTCCCAGGATTCCAAAAATGGTTTGGACAAACAGCGGTGGTTGCACCAGCTTTTCATCGAGAAGATATGCCAGGTTGTAGAGATGACCGACGTCGTAACACTCAAATTCGAAACGAGTGCCGCATCCCTCGGCCAGCTCTTTGACCACCCGCTTCATATCGAGAAAGGTATTGCGGAATATGTTGCCTTCCGTCTGGGCTAGAAACGGCTGCTCCCAAGCGTATTTCCACTCCGTGCGTCGGCCTGCCAGGCGGTGGATCGAGAAGTTGATGGACCCCATATTGAAAGAGGCCATCTCCGGCTTGACTCGAACCGCGGCCGCCAGGCGCTGATCCAGGTCCATATAAAGACTGCCGCCGGTCGTAATGTTGATGACGGCGTTGGTCGAAGACCTGATCTTCGACAAAAACCGCATGTAGACCTCCGGGTCGCCCGTGGGCCGGCCGTTCTTCGGATCCCGCGCATGCATATGAAGAATGGCGGCACCGGCTTCCGCGGCCCCGATCGCCTGGCCGGCAATGTCTTCGGGAGTGAAGGGAAGATGGGGAGACATCGATGGGGTGTGGATCGACCCGGTGATCGCGCAAGTGACGATGACCTTGTTCGGCATAGAGAAAAGCTCCCTCTTGGTTCCCTGGTCGTGAGCGGAGCGGCCGCGAAGCTCACCCGCACTGCCCGGGACGTCGAATCGCCGATGATAGCAGCCACCCAGGGGCACGCATGGGCAGAACGCAGAGGGAAGCCACCCTGATGGTGCCAGTGGCATCGCCGGGTTCAACAGCGTCGCGAGAACATAAGTATCATATCATCAGACCACTTCGACGCAATTATGACAGCAACTATGGTTTGGATTGTGCTTTTAATTGTGCTTTGAATTGATATGATGGTATGATGTGTACCATTTTGTAGCGAAAAATGGTATGCCGAAAACGCGCAATGTCGAGGAACAGATCAACTCGGGTTGCTGCGAGCCTTTATCTCTCGGGATCGAGGGCATCGAAGTGCGGCTCTTTGTCTCTGAGCAGTGTGGGGCTCGGGGATTCAGCACTGGTTCCGCCATTGTTCAGCCCGGAGCACGGTTTCCCTATCACCGCCACGAGGTCAGCGAAGCCCTGACCGTCGTCGAGGGCAAACTGACGATTCTCGTCGAGGGAAGAAAGTATCGCCTCGGTCCGCTCGATTGTATTCATATTCCTGCCGGTGTGGCGCACAGTTCGAGCAACGAAGAACGCGAGAAGAGAATCGTGGTTCACAACGCGTTTGGCTCGTCGCGCCCCACCAGGGCCCTGGCCACAGAAGAATTCTCTCCCCTACAACAGGAAAGTGAGCAACCGACGCCGGGCGTCCCGGAGACCATTCGGCGGTTTTCCAAGAACGAAGTGTACGAACCCTCGGAGGGAGCTTTCTTCTGCGACTTGTTTGCCAAGCGCTTTGGCTCGCAGGGTATTTGTGGAGGTTACGGCATCTTCAACCCGGGATCATCGTTACCTTGCCATATTCACCGCTACGATGAGTCCATCACAATTATCAGCGGCAGCGCGGTTTGCCTGGTCGAGGGCAAGCGATACGAGTTGGCCAACCTTGACACCGCTTTCATTCCCGAGGGGAAACCGCATCGATTTCTCAATCAGTCGGCGAACAAAATGGCCATGGTTTGGGTTTACGCGGGGGATGAACCTGACCGGATCGAGGTCGACCCCGGCTACTGTTCGGGCGCGCTGCTATGGCCCGGCAAGGATCGTGTTTTGGCGGCGCAACCGGTCGGCAGCCGTGCGGGCCGCAGGTGAGGCCAGATCCTGGGCCAGTCGAAGAAGGGCGGCGCCAGGAGCGCCACAATCCATGACTCGTATTCCGCAAGGTGAACGGGACTTCGTGGATCTTCCCCGGCTCGGACTACTCTGCTTCGACGGCTTCAAACTGGACCTCTCGAGCGGGGAGCTGTGCGCGGGGGGAAGCCGAATCGTACTGCAGCCACAGCCGTTCAAGGTGCTTGCTTTGCTCGCCGCCTGTTCCGGGCGCGCGATCACGCGGGAGCAACTCCGCCAGCAACTGTGGAGCAAGACCTTCGTTGATTTTGAGGGTGGTCTCAATTTCTGCATCCGGCAGATTCGCAAAGCGCTGGGCGAGGATGCCAGAAAGCCGCGATATATTGAAACCCTGCACAGGCGGGGCTACCGTTTCTTAGCACCGGTAACCTGGATCGACGACCCGAGTGCCAGCCACGCAGGCACCGCCAGGTCCAGCCCTCTACCGGTGACGCCGAAGCCCCGCCCCCTGACCCTGGCGGTTCTGCCATTCACCGACTTGAGTTGCTCTTCCCGTCAGGGTTTGCTGGCGGACGGAATTACCGAGTTGCTGATCACCTATCTTTCCACCGCTACCCCGCTGCGTGTCGTCTCGAGCACCACCAGCATGCGCTACAAAGGTACGGACAAATCACTGCCTCAGATCGGAAGGGAGTTGAGGGTTGACTGGGTGCTCGAGGGGCGGTTTTTCTGCACTCCGGTGCGCGGATTGGCGTCACGGCCAGGTTAATTGATACGTCGACCGACCAGAACCGCTGGGCGGCGTTTGACGAAGCCGAGATGGGCGACCGGTTCGCCCTTCAGGATCACGTTGCCTGCGTTGTGTTCCGCGACACCGCGGTTCATTTGCTGCCCAAGCTGAGCGAAATTAATTTGCCAGAACTCAGGAGAGGCATGCTGCGCGGAGGTCCGGAGCGCAGCCTCCATCGAGTGCGGCATCTGCCGATCGCAGCCAGCCTGGCTAGACGCGTAGGAGAAGGTCCCGGAATCGTCCCCGTCCTTCTGGCCGCGCCGAGTCGCCATGGGCTGCAGGCGGGAGGTTCTCCGCGGCCGCGCATGTAGTTGACTCACCGTCACTCTCGGGCGGGCGGCAGGCGTCACAGGAAGCCTGAATGCTATTCTGAAGCTCAGAAGGATTACCATCCTCGGGACGTTGCTTGCACTCCACCATTCGCCCAGGCTCGGAGGCGGACGTAGCGGTAATCGAGCACATTGTGCACGCGGCGTATCAGCACTACATTCCTCGGATCGGCAAACCGCCGGGGCCGATGAGCGAGGATTATCATGCGCATGTTGCGTTGGGCAATGTTTGGGTTCTGGTACTCGATCACGAAATCGCCGGTCTCGTCGTGCTCGTGCCTGAACCGGAGTACATGCTCTTGCAGAATGTAGCGGTCGTGCCGAGCAAACAGCGTCAGGGATGGGGGCGACAGCTGATCGACTTCGCGGAAGCCAGGGCCAGGCAGTGCGGCTACCGCGAGATACGGCTCTACACGAACGAACGGATGAAGGAAAATCTCGCGTTGTACGCGAGGCTTGGCTATCAAGAGACCGCTCGTAGGCTCGAGGCGGGGTTCGATCGCGTGTTCATGAGAAAGACGCTCTAGAGGAGCTCAAGCACGGTCCGTCGAGTCCTGGTCTATGTCGTGACCGAGATGGAAAGATGGCACCGCAACCCGAGTTGCTCAATGGCCGGCTGCGTTGAAAGTCACCCGTCCCGCCACCACCGTCATACGGATGGTCATGGTCCTCAGGCTATCCCTAGCCACCCGATAGGGATTCGCAGAGAGGACAGTGAAATCGGCATAGTGTCCGACGCTTAGAGTTCCGAGGTCTTTCTCCTGAAAAGCTGCGTACGCCGGCCCCGCCGTCATCATCCGCAGCGCTTGGTCAACGTCAACATCCTGATTGCTATACCAACCGCCTTCCGGTTTTCCGGCGGCACTTTGCCGGGTGACCAGACAATGCAGAGTGGCGATGGGCTCTCCGGAATCCGAGGCGGGGAAATCCGACCCCGCCGCCAGAGGAACGCCTGCCTTGACGAAATCGAGCGTGCGCAACACCCAGTGCACACGGGCCGGACCAACGCGATCTTCAGCCCACCGGCTGTACTCCCCCACGAACACTGGTTGAATCGAGGCAACCACACCCAGGTGGGCAAACCTGGGCAAGTCGTCATTGGTGACGAGCGAAGCATGTTCGATACGGAAGCGCTCACTGGGCGTGACTCCAGCCTTTTCGAAGGCATCAAGGGCGCGTCGCACCGCGCGGTCCCCGATGGCATGGGTGTTCACTTGGAATCCTTTTTGATGCGCCGCCAAAACGATTCGTTCGAGATCTGCGTCTTTCATTAATTCCAGACCGTGCTCCTGGGGCGCATCCGTGTAGGCATCCGTCATTTCGGCTCCCCGCGATCCGAGTGCGCCGTCGAGAAAGAGCTTGAAGCTGCGGACAGCCAACATCCCGCTGCCGAGGTCGGGTTCGGCTCCGTTGGCCAGGTAGTGGGTCATCGCTTCCTCGCCGCTCGCCATCGCATAGATCCGAACCGGAAGCTCTCCCCGCTTCAATAGATCCTTATAGATCGAAATCGTGTCCAGACCAACTCCGGCGTCGTGGACGCTGGTGAGCCCCCAGATCGAGAACTGCCGAAGAGCGACGCGGATGCGACGTTCTTGATCCGCGCGCGTAGCTGCGGGTATGACGCCGTAGATCAACTTCTGCGCGTGGTCAACCAGCATGCCCGTTGGCTCTCCGGCAGAATTCCGCCCAATCAACCCTCCCTCGGGATCAGGAGTGTCGCGTGTGATCTTGGCCAGCGCCAGCACTTTGGAGTTTACCCAGGTGGAATGTCCGTCGATACGGCTGAGCGAAACGGGGTGATCGCCACTGACGGCGTCGAGTTCCCTGGCCGTGGGGAATACTGACGGGTGCCAAAAACCCTCGTCCCAGCCCCCGCCAAGAATCCACGAACCACTTGGAGAGGAACGAACTGCCTCCGCCACCTTGGCTAAAATCTCGGCTTGAGTCAGACCGCGGAGATCCAGCCTCTCCAGCTGTTCGCCGACTCCCGCCACGTGGATATGGGCATCGGCAAAGCCCGGGAGGGCAAAGCCATTGATGTTGACCAGGCGGGTGTCCTTGGTCGCGAGTGCGGCCATTTCGGAGCGCGAGCCAAGGGCAAGGATTCGACCGCCGGACACGGCCATGGCTTCAGCCGTTGGATGCGACCGATCGAGCGTCAGAAACTCGCCGAGGAATATCGTATCGGCAATCTGCGATTGTGCGTGGATCGAGATCGTTCGGGGTGCAAGCAGGAGCGAAACCAATCCAAGCAGAAGCACGAGCCCGCACACTGCAACGCCCCGCCTCTTCGACCAGATCCTTGCGGTGCGAGGTTGCCCAGGGCCGACTCCGTTCCCTAACGATTGGAGCCCCAGCGATGCATCTCTCGTCATGTCCATCACCGTATGGGCCGGTCGCAGCCGGACCCTTACCCGATCCCGCGGCGCGGTGGACTCGTTCGAGACCTTGGTGCACGCGCGAAGGTTGCGAATCCACTAAAAGCTGTACCGCAGTGCAAACTCCATGACCCTCGGTTTTGTCAAAGTGCTGCTAAACAAACCGAAGCTCGATGCAGGCTGATCCAACTGCCCGGTGGTTTGCGGCAAGGGAGCTACATCAAAACGAACCGAGTTGGTCAGGTTGTACACATCCCAGCTAAACTTCAGGGTCTGCGACTCGACAATGTGCCAGGACTTGCTCAGGGCGGTGTCGATTCCGAAGTAGCCGGGTCCGCGCAGTTCGTTACGCTCTCCCGACTCACCGGGATACGAGTAGCGAAATGCGGCTTGCGCCGCGGCTGGGTTCTGAAACAATCGGGGGTTGCCATTCGCATCAAAGTAGACTCCTGCTTGTGGCTTGCGACCGACCAGAATTGCGGCGGAGGGCAGCTCCCAGTTCGTCGGGAATGAAGTGAAAGTCTCGATTGTGGTTGGAAAACCGCTTGTCCAGCGCGCCAGTCCGGCTACTTCCCAGCCACCGAGCAAGCCGTTCACCCACCCCCTGGAAGTGCTTCCAAAACGCTGTCCTCGTCCAAAGGGCAACTGGTACACCCAGTTGCTGTTGAACTGGTGAGTGGTGTCGAAATCCGAAGGCCCGCGCAGTTGGTTGGGCGACCAGGAGTTAATGATCTGATTGGCCTGATAATAGGCGTTGAACTGATTAATACGCTCGGCGTTCGAGCCGATATCCAGAGACTTCGAGAAGGTATAGTTGAAGTCCCAGAGCAAACCGTGCGTCCTCGCGTGCCGCAGGGTCAACTGCAAGCCGTTATAGGAACTGTCACCACTGTTTCGCCAGGCATAGAGCGAGGTAAATTGCGGATTGAAAAATGCGTAGGGAGTGATCTTCCCGCCCAGGGTGGCGCAGGAAGGATAGCACCCGCCGGGGCCAATGGTGGCACTCGTGAATACCTGAGCGGCTTCTCCCGGTACGTCGGCCATTATCAGGGCAGCGGTGGAGTTGTGATGAGGGAAGCAGGAGTAAAGGGCATACATTGCTTGCGTCGCGGTCGGAGATCCCGTGAAATTGGACATGCCGGGGGCGCAACCGACCTCATCGACCTTGTCCAAGGGCGAGCCCGTGGCGCCGGGGAAAACGTTTTCCCAAAAAGGGATGGGAGCTATGTCCTGGACTGGGACGTTTTGATCTGACGCCTTGGTCAAAAGGGTTGCGGCCGTGAAATAGTCCATGCCCGACTTGGGATCACGGATGTCCAAAGGCATGGCCAGATCTTCTTCCTGGAGGAGCCGTCGGCCCAGTCGTCCGCTATAGGCCATTTCGAGGACAAAGCTCTTCGGAAGCTCGCGACTGATCGAGAAGTCGAAAACATGAGAGTAGGGGGTTTTCATCTTATCGTCCAACCCCCAATAAATCGTCGCACCCTCGGGAAGTCCTATGGGAGGTATTTTGGGAAACGGTCCGGTCGGGGCAGGTTGGATCAGCTGCGGCGGAATGTTATAGAGACCGGTGAACCGAGGCGAGGTATCGACGCTGTATTGGCCTACGGGATTCTGAATAGAAGTGGTGAGACCAAACGATCCCTGCTGGTCGAAGGCGTCCACCACCCCATCGCCAAAATGGTCGTAGTAGATGCCATAACCCCCTCGAATCGAACTCTTCCCTGGGTCCCCCAACAGCCGTTGCCAGAAGGGGCTTTGCGCTTTGGGCGACCAAGCGAAGGCCAGTCTTGGCGCCACGTTGCCGTAGTCCCAATTCCAATACGGCGGACCATTGTTCGCCTGCCCGGCAAGCTCGAACTGGATCAAGGGGTTGTAGGTCTGACCCGCCAGCATCGCCGCCGCGCGCCTTTGGAAAAAGCTTTCGAGACTAATGCTTGGGGCAACTTGAGTGCCCGTTGTTTCATACGGCGGTTGCAGCAGCGTGTAGCGCACACCGTAGGTGAACGTCAACTCAGGAGTGGCTCGCCAGCTGTCTTGCACGTAGCTTTCAAATTCATGCGAGCGGAAGTGGCGCACCGCGGGCGACCCCACCGGCTGTGCCGTTCCCTGCTTGGTGATGTTGTAATTTGAATAAGACGAATCGAGCAAGCCAGTCAGTGCCATGACCGGATAATCGTAGCCGGTCTCGAAGTTGGGGTTGACCGCTGGAAAACCGAAGGCTCCCGGATCGAGGCTCAATCCCGAACCTGCAATATAACCGTAGGGGGCAATCCAGAGATCGTAAATCCTGGCATACGAAAAAGAGTTGTCGTCTGAGCTGCGGTTGTTGGTGATGATGCGAAGGTTGCCCCCGAACTGAAGTGTGTGCTTGCCCTTGACCCAGGAGAGATCATCGATCAGGTTGTGCACGGGCACGTTGCTACTGGTGGTGTAGGTGAGTGCATAAAAGGGATCCGGTCCGTTGCCAAACTCGACATACGGTCGTGTGATTTGGCCGATGTTGGCCTCCCCTTGGCGAATATAGCCGTAGCGCACATTGTTGATCAGGGTAGGATGAAAGGTTGCCGTGTAGGAGGTGATCAGACCTTTGCTGTTGTTGACGGCTATGAGACTCTGGACCTGACCGGGAAACTCCGGTCCCTGGCCTTGGTTGTCCCCCACCATTCCGCCGCGCACAAACAGGTGATGATTCTGCGTGAGGTTGAAGTCGATCTTTGCGATGTAGGTGTTCAGCATCCCTGGAGTGGAAGCGGGAAAGGTAAAGCCCTGAAAATTGTAGCCGTCTCCAACGCTCGTCGTGTTGGGAGAAGGATACTGTTGAAAAAGCGCCATGGCCGCCGGATCCGGGCCGTTGCCGAGAGGACAGGTTCCATTGGCCGTGCAGTGGGGGTCCATGAGCTTCAAATCCTGGGGAGTGAGTACCTCAATGCCATTCGCGGGACAGCCCGCGGACCCTGTGCACTCGTAACTCATGATTCCTTGCCTAAGATTGTCGCTGGGTACCACCCGCGTCATCTGCGCGTTTTCCCTTGTTCGCTGACCCTCGTAGGCCAAGAAAAAGAAGACCCGGTCTTTGCGAATCGGGCCTCCGAAGGTTGCTCCGAACGTATTTCGAATCAGTTGGCCGGGACGGTTGGGCAGACCGGAGTTCAACTCCGACTGCTTGTTGAACCAGTCATTGGCCTCCCCAATATCGCTCCGGTTATATTCGTAAACCGAGCCATGGAAGCTGTTCGTCCCGCTCTTCGTGATCAGATCTACCTGCGCTCCTGACGAGCGGCCTTCGTCGGCATTGGCATTGCTCGTGGTCACCCGGAATTCCTGCAATGAATCCAGGGTGGAGCGCAACGCGCCCTGAAACGCGTACCCTTTGACCTGATCGTTGTCGTCGATGCCATCGACCGTGAGATTGGTCTGGTCACTCCGCGCTCCGTTGACCGATCCGCCGCGGCTGTCGTAGTTCTGATTGACGTTGCTGCCGACAAAAACCACCCCCGGTTGCAGGCTGAGAATTTGTGTTGGATCCCGACCCTCAAAGGGCAGCGATTCAATCTGAGTAGCGCCAAAGGCGTTTCCCAGGGTTGCGTCTTCGGTATTCACCTGCGCAGTCGTGCCGGTCACCTCCACGGTGCTGGTTTCTGCCTGAACCCGCAAGCTAAGGTTCGAGGTTGCAGGCACCCCCACCGCCAGTCGCAAGCCGTCTTCTTTGACAATGGCAAATCCGGATTTGGCTACGGTGAGGGTATAGGTTCCCGGAGGTATTTGTAGGAACTCGTAGAAACCGTGGTCGTCGGTTTTTGTCGACCTCGACACTGCTGTAGCCGGATTCGAAAGCGTCGCGATGGCACCTTGAATGACCGCCCCCTGCGGGTCGGAAATCGTGCCACGCAAGGAAGTAGTGGCGGTCTGGCTCGAGCTCTGGATCGAAACCAGTGTAAGCACCGCGGTCGAAAGGATCCCTCTCCCCAGCTTCCCCATAGGCCCCCTGTCTGTGCGACATCTGCGCGGTTTACGGTGTGTGAAAACTTAGGTTGA
>JASHSL010000145.1 GCA_030040855.1 Terriglobales bacterium | reverse complement strand
GCGGCCCGCCTTGGTGGGTGACCAGGTGAAGCGATTCGATCTGTTGTCGTTCCGGGCTGCTCCCCCAGCCGGCAGCCAGCCGACGGTCGTGTTCCGCGACGTCCAGCAAGCCTTGGTGCACGGTGCACGCGCCCTGCCGGGAACACGCACCTTCCTCCAGTTGAGCGGCGCGAACGTGCGTGGCATCTGCGCCATGGCGAACGATTTTACCCAGGCCGAAACCGCCATCGCTCGCGACAGCGAGGTCGGCCCCGATGCGCTCAGCGAGCAGTGGAATTTGACCAGCCGCAAGTGATCGAGGGTGGATGGTCTCAAGGTTTGCTTGGAAATACTCCCCGTGCGATGTTGGAGTAGGCAGACTCGCCATCGTCATTGACAGCGCGCACCCGGTAAGCGAACCGTTCCCCCTTCTTGAGAGTGGAGTCCTTGTAGTCGGTCGCAGTGGATGGCAGCTTTGCGATTCGATTCCAAGTCTCTTTCCCACGACCAGGCTCATCCATCGAGCGCTCCACCACGATGCCGGTGCGACTGCCGCCGTGGAGTTCCCAGTTGAGTTTCACGGTATCGCCTGTGATGGAAAGATTGAGCGAACTCGGGGCTTCCGGCAGAACCGGCCAATCGAAGTAGCTCTCGTCGGTGACTGCCATGATGCTGTCCTTGATGGGCAGCAATTCGAGCGTGTCGGTCGTGCCCGGTTTCCAAGCAAGCCGTTTGATCTCGCCTGAAACAACATCGACCAAAACTGGGTGCGCAATCCCTGCATTTTTCAGGGACAGGGTGGCGTAAAGCGGAGGAAAAGCGTCTCCCGGCAGGCTGTGAGCCGCCAACCAATAGGCAACGATAGCTTTCCCGCTATCCGATCGGAATCCGTACCCCAGGAACGGAAAGCCGGCGTGACGGCGCAAGGCAGGCAGGTCCGGACCGCCGACTTCGATCGACGGATCAAACCTGGTATCCGAGAAGAGTGCGTTGGTATTCTGCAGTGCGTAATAGACCGGCCGCGGCGTGAAGTCGGTATCGTGATTCGTGATCCCATGAATGATTCCGAAATCGTCGTACTCGTTGCCATCGGTTCCTGCCACCAGCAACCAGACAAATGTCTTCACGCCGGCGGCCAGGTTGTAGACAAAACCCCGAGGAACATACTTTGCCTGCACCGATTCATCCGAACCTACCCAGGCAGGAATCGAATTGAATTCATCATCGAAGAATGGAATATCGGGTCGGACCCCGGGGTAATGTTTGACCAAATCCCGCAATGCGCGCGGGGATTCGGCCTGGTATGCGCCGTAATCCATGGTTTCCGGGTTCAGGTTCTGACCGTAGCCTGGATAGGTGTGATAGGCGTAGACATCGATGCCCGAGGCACATCGGCAGGTATCGAAAGCCCGCTGGGTAAAGTCGCGAGTGGGGTCCGCCTGCCCCCCGTAGATCACTTTGGCTTGCGGATCGGTTCGATGCACGGTTTCGATAAAAGGAGCCAGCAGTGTTCCGAACTGCTCCGGATTACCCCAGGGGTTCCAATAACCGATGTCCTGCTCATTCCACAAAGCCCAATAGCGAACGCGATCGTGAAAATGATTCACCATCCACGCCACATATCGATTGAAGGCAGCGATTTGCTCCGGCGTCGTCGGAGGCCAGAACACCGAATACAGACTCCGGTCATCATTATGAAAGGATCCGGGCTCGGGGACACTGACGTCGGGCCGCTTGCCGCTCGGCGACGTGTACATCACGTTGCCGTAAATCAATTGCACCTGAACATCCATCCCGTTATCTACCAGCGAGTCCACGGCGTCCTCGAGTTCGGGCGAGCTCGAGAATACGCCGCGTTTCTGCTCGATCCAGTCCCAGCTGGTGCGGTCCGAACTGTTCTCATACTGTCCGATGCGGGCCCACTTGAAACCAGCATCGAACATGCGTGTCCACCACCAGCGGTTCCAAGGGAGGTAGGGATCGCGCGGCAGGTCAGAGTTGATGCCAAACCCGTCGCGAATTTGCGACGACCGCTTGGGGGGAACGTGGTCAGGAAGCGGGCGCGAGGTCGTCTGAGCGCGCAAACCCAGCGCGATGAGAAGTAAAAGACCAAGGGATGCGGAGGGGACAAACCGGGAGCTAGAAAACTGGGCCAAGCATCGGTTCATTGCTTTTCTCTCCTTTCTCGCTGGGCTCGCTCGACCGTACCTTGCCGGCGCGGCCGGTCTTCTCAATCAGGAACCGCCACCCAGCGTCGTTGCCCCGCACTCAAGGCAATGAGCTCGCACAGCTTGACCTCATGATGGCCGGTTTCAAAAGTAGGGAAGGACCGCTGCGCTTGGAAATTGCCGGCGGCGATATATCCATAGAGATCTTGAAACAACCGCACGAACGTGTCGGGATATCCTTCGGCATGGCCGGCGGGATAGGCTGCGTAGCCACGAACCTCCGGGCTCATGAGCGAAGGATCCTTGATCAGGAAGCGATTGGCTTCCTTGCGGCTGCCGATCCAGAGCACGTTGGGCTGCTCCTCGTCCCACGCCAACGAGCCTTCCGAGCCGTCAACCTCAAACCACATTCGATTCTTGCGCCCGGCACTTACCTGGGATACGGTCAGCACCCCTCGCAAATTTCCTTCGAAGCGCAGGAGGATGGAGGCATAGTCGTCGGTGGTCATCGCAACGGGTTCGGTCGCCAGGTCGGCGGTCTTTTGAAAGGTCTCAACCGACCCCTTCGGTCGCTGGCGCACGGGAATGACGGTGGCCAGATCGGCGCAGAGCTCAGTCAAGTTGCGGCCGGTGATCCAGCCGACTAAATCCAGCCAGTGCGTGCCGATGTCCGCCACGGCACGCAGCGTTCCTCCTAATTCGGGGTCCAGACGCCAGTTCCAATCCGTGGGATAAAACAGCCAATCCTGCAAATAAGTGCCGTGGGCAATTCGTGGCTCGCCGATCCTGCCCTGCTTCACTAACGCATGCGCTTCCTGGCAAAGCGGATAGTAACGGAGATTGTAGGTCACGGCTCCCACTCTTCCGCGTTCCCGCGCCAGCTCGACCAATGCTTTCGTCTCTTGCGTATTCATCGCCAGCGGTTTTTCGCACATCACGTGCTTGCCCGCACGCAGCGCGGATTCTGTCTCTGGAAAATGAAGGTGGTTGGGGGTGCAGACGTGCACAACATCGACTGACTCGTCGCTCACCAGTTCGCCTAGCGACCCGTAGGCGCGTGCGATCCCCAGCGATTGGCAAGCTTTCTCCGTCCTGGCCCGAGAACTCCCCAGCACGCCTTGGATGGGGATAGCCAGCCGCCGCAGGGCTTCGATGTGCGCTCTTCCCACAAAACCCACGCCAATCACCGCTGCTCGCAAATTCATGTCGATGACCTGACTGACCTTCCCGTCCCGGCGCTGGCGGAAACAGGCCTGGACGCCCTTTTTCAAGCTAAGAGCTAGGATGCTGGCTACGCCGATGCTTTCGCTTGCAGCACGTGTGGAACCACCGCCGACTCAATCCAGGCCTCGCTCTCTCCCTCGGGTACACCCGCAAACAGCCACCAGCGCTCCACGTGTTCGACCACTTCTCCTGGCCGCAACTCGACCAGAGGCCCAAGCGTTTCGAGCTCGATGAAGTCCGGGTTGGTGAACACCTCGAAATTGCAGCCGAAATCGGGATAGCGAGCCCCGCTAATGACCGCCGCTCGCTTCACGAAGAGATGACCGCGGCGAAAATATGCTCCCCAGCCGGCCGGGTTGTAGATCCCCCCCATCTGCTCTTGGAAACGGCCTTGGGGATTGGCCAGATGCCGCAACTGAAGATAGGCCGTGCCCAGCACCCAGCGAGGGTCGGCTAGGTCGGTGAAGGACCAGATGCCGAAGACCCCCACCGGCAGGTAGTGATCCTTATCCATGGCAACCCTGGGAGGAAGCGGCAGGATCACCCGCCCGCCCTCCCCCATCATCGTGGGCGACCACGGGGCGAGCGTGGTCGGATTCGTGTCATCATTGCGTACGCGGTGCGTGATTCGAACCTCGGAACCCTCCGCCGCCAACTCAACTTCCAGTTCCTTCTGCAGGTTGGTGCCGGGAGGCAGCGCCTCGCGCTGGGCCGTGAAGCGAGTCGCATTACCCTGTTGAACGATCGCAACCGGGGTGTTGTCGGGGTAGTACGTTCTTTCCACTTCAGGTGAAACCCACAAACGATGCCCTCCATAAAGGCGAAATTCAGAGCCGCCCGTCTTCCCCGCATCCTGCTCCACCTCATGGAGCAAGTTCTCGCCATCGCGAAACCCGTAGAAAAGAATCCGTGGACCGACGTCGGCGGTGATGACCAGCTCGACGATGCCATTGGACAGCTTGTACGCGTTGTTCCAGCCCCGATATGACAAGCGCTCGAGCATGGGTGTGAATCTGTCTCTCTCAGGTAAGTTCCTTCGCGTTCTTCTGAATCTTGGACAGTGCCGCGGCGATTTCGTGCATGTCTTCTTCATCCCCCAGCAAGGCGGGCTGTGGAATCCAGACGGTTTCCCATGCCGCTTTTTGGGTCGCCGGGAATTTTTTCTTTAGAAAGGCATGCTTCTCTTTGGCCTGCTTTCCGCTAAGGCGCTTGCGGTACGCGCCATTGCGGAACATGTGCAACTCGTGGAGCGGCGGGTAACTTGCCTGGTTGGGGATGCCCTCCGCATTCATGGCCTCGATGAAGCGCTCGGTGGAGAGGCCTGCAAACTTCTTCTTGTCGACGTGGAAAATGTAGGCATATTGTCCGTTGCGAGTGCAGCGCTCATCCAGCCTTTGGGGCGTGATACCCGGGATTTCACGCAACAAGCGGTCCAGCAAGCGGGAGTTGTGATGCCGCCGCTTGGTCTGCTCGTCGAGACGGCTCAGCTGCACGTTCAAAATGGCGCCTTGCCATTCGCTGAGCCGGTAGTTCGATCCATAAAGGAAGTGGCTATAGAACCACTCCCCGGGCATACGGCCACAGTCGTGGACGGAGCGGGCCTCCACCGCGAATTTGTCATCATTTGAAATAATGATCCCGCCTTCACCGGCGGTGATCAGCTTGCTAGATTGAAAACTGAAGGTGCCGGCCACCCCAAACGTCCCGATGCGCTGCCCACGCCATTCGGTAGCGTGGGCGTGCGCCGAGTCTTCGACCAGCGCTAGTCGCTTGCGGCTGGCAATTTCCTTCAACCGATCGAGATCCGCTGGATTCCCACCCATGTGTACGGCAATGATCGCCTTGGTTCTCGGAGTGATCGCCGCCTCGAGCAAGTCGGGATCGATGCAATAGGTCTCCGGGTCGACATCCACCAGCACCGGAAGGGCATTCGCAAACAATACGGCGCTGGCAGTAGCGACGAAGGTAAAGTCCGGCACAATCACCTCGTCCCCTGCGGTAATGCCAACAGCCGCCATGGTAACTTCCAGAGCCGCGGTTCCGTTGGTGACCGCGATACCATGGCGAGCTCCGTGAAACTTGGCGAAGGAGCGCTCGAACCCCAGCGTCTTGGTTCCAGGTGTACGCCACCAGACGCGGCTCTGCAAAACTTCCTGCAGAGCTCGTTCTTCCTCCTTGTCGTAGTAGGGCCACGCGGGGAACGGCTTGCTTTTTGCTTTCTTCCCGTCGAGCAATGCCAGTGCGGACATGTCTTTGTCTCCTAGATGCGGTTCGAAGCCACCGCCACCAACCTAAAGGGGAAAATAAAACCAGGACTCGGCAGCGCGCAGCGCCTCGGCGGCGCTAGAACCTCCGCCCCTCGGTCGCAATTCGGTCGT
>JASHSL010000144.1 GCA_030040855.1 Terriglobales bacterium | reverse complement strand
CTCAAAAAGCAAACCCCACCCTTACTGACGTTCTGAACCCGGCCGGGGATAGACAGTCTGCTGATGCCCTTGTGCTCAACAGGCAGGCACTCCTGCGCTTCGACGTCCAATACGTGAGGAAACCGAGGATGCCGCCTGCGATCGGGTTCTCCCGCTCTCTTCACCAGATGCTGATGATTACCCGAGCAGCGAGCGGCGTAAAGTCGTCCAATGGATTAGTTCAGTAGGGCTAGCTTCCAGCCGGAGTACCGAAGAGTTTTCAAAAGCTAGGATCCTACGATTCGTCCCAAAATGCCGGAACGGGTTGATACTCCCATCTTGACCATCACGAGCCGGAGAAAGGCCTTCACCGTGTTGGGACTAATTCCCATTCGAGTTGCAATTTCCTTGCTGGTAAGGCCTTGGAGAAGCAATTGCACGGTTTCCTGTTCACGCTCGGTGAGCTCGAATTGCTTCGAGATTTCGGACAGGGCCGTCGTACCGGAAGAGTATCTTTCCAACAAAACCACGGCCGCCAACCGGACACCGTTTTCGTGGCACTGCAGCCGGAACGCGCGGCACACGTAACGGCGTTTCCCGGACCTGAATTGCTTCACAAAACACAGTGAGTCTTTGGATTGGTGGTTTACCAAGCTGGAGCGAATCTTGTCCGCTAAGAAGACGTTTAGCGCCTTAATTCTCTCCGGAATGTTGGGGAAGGAAAGTATTTGGGCGGCTTCTGCATTGCTAGCCACAGGGTTCAAGCTCGGGTCCAGAAGCAGAAAACCCGGATCTGACGCTCCGATTGCCACTAGAACGGTCCTCCCTTGGGAGTTGCACGGTCGCAGCAGACCCCCCAAAACTGCTGCCCTATTTGGGGGAGGAAAGTCGAGTCTGCCATCATCCAACCCAGTTGTCAAACTCGAACCCCCGCCTGGAAGAGACTATTGGACTAGGCAAAACAGCGAGAACCGCTTTATTTTTAGTAGCTTGCGGAAAACTTCCTTGCCCTATCTGTGGGTCACCAGGGGGGTGTCCAGCCTACGAAAGGCTCATAATCAGGGGGATTCTGTGCCGCGCCTAGGGATGGCAGCCGCTGGGTGCATGAAATAGCTTGGCTACACAGGAACGGTCGTAGCTTTGCGGGGGCGCTGGCTACGTATTGAGTCTTGCGCTCTTCAGCGCCCGTCTACCTGACCTGGGGTTGATCAGCTCCCACGATCAAATCCCCCAGGGCCAAGCCGCGAAAGGAACTCGCGGCTTGGCAGAATCTCACTCTTGCGTGCGATGCGATGAGACGGCTCCTCGAGAGGTAGGGATAAGGAAAGGATACTTATCCACAGGGTAAACCTCTCCAGCGTACGCCTTCTGGCTTAGCCAAACCGGTTCTTGGCTCTGCGAATAGAACAAGCAGAGAACTCTTATGTCGTTCGATCTCAGCTTGTTCTTCTAGATTCGAGGTCCATGAACGCCAATTCCTCCACTCTACGCTCGCGTTTCGGTCTGTCCGTTTCCAATCGGCACTTCTATGGCTCGGATCGCCGCCTCTTTCTTTCCTGATTCTAAAGCCGTTCTTAATTTGCCACTCGTACCGCGTAAAACCAACTTGAAATGAGTTCTGACAATGTCCAAGAAGGCACCTAGCCCGGGAGCGCAAGGTTCCTTCTTTGAAACTGCGTCGAGGGCAGCTCTATATTTCGCAATCCAGTCTTGCTCTTGCTCCTTGACCTCGGTCTCCTGCATATACCTATCCCTCAGGCTTTGCTCGCAGTTTTATACAGCATTGTCTAGCACGGGACAACGCCCCTGAACGGATTAGTCGGTAGGTTTAAGGGTCAAAAGAACGATGTTCAGGGAACAGAGATGGAAAAGCTGGAGTAGCCCTTGGTACAAGCGCAGACAAACAGGCGGAAGCGAATCGCTATTTTGTGCCGGCACCCGACAGGGCGCCCTTTTTCGAGCTGGTTCTCGCACTGGAAGTGGTCGATCCAGCAAGTTAGCGTCAAACTGTGCCTCCCCGCAACGCCCCGATTCTCAACCCCTTAAGGGTAAGGAAGGTCGGCACTTAACCCTGTACTAGCGTAACTTTCGCGAAGTTTGAAACCGGCGATAATCGCAATATTGCCCACCTTGTGGAAATCCTTGTCGTGGTTCAGAGGGACTAGGGGAGCTTTGCTACTGAAGCATGCCAATCGGCAAAAGCGCCGCTGGCGTCGCTCTTCCCTAAATGCACCGGTTCGAATTCTGACGGGTGCGCTTGTGATTGATGGACTCGGCATTAAGGTGAGTGAAGGCGGCATGTATTTGTTCGCCGTAGCCAACTTAGCGATTGGAGAAATGGTCCAAGTCGAATTCAGAAACCCCAGTTCGCAAAAACTAGTTCGAGTTTTCGGGACGGTCCGCAGTCGAGCCGTGTATCTGTATGGGCTAGAATTTGTCCCCAGCGGATTTTCACATCCAGGCTCGCCCCAGCCTAAGCCCTGGTCTTCTCCCGCAAACCTATCGGACGAGAGTTCCTCAGCCCAAGGGTCGTCTGATCCATGGCCTCCTCGGTGCCAGGTCGGCGCGACACACCCGTATCTTCACTACGACGGTGGCTCGAGGAACCGGCCGGTGTTCAAGGCGTTCGCCGCGACGAAATTTGCCCACTTTTGACCGCCGTAAGCGAGATCGAAACCCCCATTCACGGATCCAAAACTTCCATATTCAACGGACACACTGCCATGGGGAGTGGTGACACCTTGGCCCGAGCGCGTCGTGATGTTGATCACCACACTTGTCTTGTCGCCGTATTCGGCGGGCGGTGCTCCTTCAATCGCTTCCATCGACTGGACGCATCGACGGGAAGCTGATTCGAAAACAACTTGTTTTGTTGGTCCGTAATTGGCTGGCCATCCACAGAAAATGAGTTTTCGGCGTGATCGCCCAGTCCGTGGAACAATCCGTTGGAGTCCGCGGCAACCCCGGGCGATGCCAGGGTTACAAGTGAGCTGAGCGAAGACGACGGCGGAAGTCGATTGAAGAGCTGGCGGTCAATATCGGTATGTGCGGTGGGATCGTTCTCGACTAGTTCTTCCGGCGCCTCGACCGTGACGCTGGTCGAAGTCCCTGCCACCTGCATGCCCACTTTGATGTTCAATGGAACCGTGGAGCGGACGTCGATGTCCTGCGCGTAGGGTGCGAAGTCCGACGCCGTCACCGTCATGTGGTAAGGATTAAACGGCACATTCGCGATAGCGAAATTTCCCGACGAATCGCTGATGGCCGTCCGTTCGTATCCGCTCACCGGGTTATGAATCTTCACACTCGCGCCCGCCACGACCGCGCCCGAAGGATCGATCACAACCCCCTTAATTGTGCCTGAACCTTCCGTCTGCGCACGAACTGCGGACGAAAGTGCACACATGCACAAGCACAAAGATATAAGCGGAACTCTTCGAATTTTCTTCGTCTCCTAAGCTCCTTGTGCGGGGCGTCGCGAGTTTTGGAGCAATGCCCAGGGAAGTCCAGCTTAGGGATCGTCATGGGGTAGGGGAAGAGATTGAGTTTTCGGAGCAAGTCTAGCTTTCTTCTAATTATCTGATTGCTTCAGCAAGCCACAATAGGTAGTGTTGAGGCGTGCCACGACCGTCGTTTCCGAAGACGCTGCGCCAGTTTCAGTCCGACTTTTCCACGGAGGAAGCCTGCCAGCAATATCTGGCAGCCTGTCGTTGGCCAGATGGGTTCACTTGTCCACGATGCGGGTATGGAAAAGCTTATGAGTTAGTGAACCAGCGGCGCTACCAATGCTGCAAGTGTCGCTACCAGGTTTCACTGACAGCGGGGACTATCCTTCATCGGACGCAGACCCCGCTGACCCATTGGTTCTGGGCCGCGTACCTGATGACCACTGACAAGCGTGGCGTGTCAGCCCTGTTTCTGCAGCGTCAACTGGGCCTGACCTGCTACGAGACTGCATGGGTGATGCTGCACAAGCTCCGCCGGGCGATGGTGAACGTGGCTAGGGAACCTCTGCGGGGTGAGGTGGAAGTGGATGACACGTGGATTGGAGGTGAGCAAGCCGGACTCCGGGGAAGCCGACAACTCAAGCAACGGAGAGCAGCTCTTGTCCTCGTGGCGGTGGAAAAGCGCGGCCAAGCATCGGGGCGAGTCCGCATGAGCGTGATTCCCGACTTCAAGGCCGTCACGATAATGTCGTTTCTCACCCGGCACGTCGCACCCGGGTCGACTATTTATACGGATGGCCTAAAAAGTTTTTCAGGTCTTTTAGAGGCTGGCTTTAAACATGTTGTTCGTATCCAACCCCTCCGGTCGGAGTTGCGCAAGGGTGCGAAGTCCGCTGTCCCCCTTGCCGACCGGGCAATTGGAAATCTCCAGCAGTGGCTGATCGGAACCTACCACGGTGTGGGCAGAAACCATCTGCAGGTTTACCTCGACG
>JASHSL010000143.1 GCA_030040855.1 Terriglobales bacterium | reverse complement strand
GAGCCTGTGCAGCGATGCTAGCTGATATTCCAGTGGGTGAAAGTCCCATCGGTGGAAGCGCTCAGTTACCACCGTAGTTATACCCGACGACGAGAAGGGTGACCGACTCGCCGGAAGCTCGGGAGTAAAAGTCCCCGTTGGCTGGGGGAAATTCCTGGTCAGATCCGTACAGGGGGGCGAGCAACCCTACACGGCCGCAGCGAACCAGCGAACCAGTGAAGCCGCGAAACCATCCCCCCATCGGAAACGGATGATGGGGATTTCGGGAGTGCCGAGCCGTTAGGCTCTTGGCGAAGGCCAATGTCATCAGTGAAGGAACTGAGCGAGTGCAACTGATGAACTTCCCGCGGTCATAGAGGGCGGCATGTGGAGAAGGAAGGCACAGCGAAAGCACGGAACCACTCAGGGGTCGCCTAGGCGGAGACGCACAGCGAGGGCATCCGGTATAAACCGCAAGGCGGCGAAATCCGGATGCGCCCATGAGTGGGGCGGATGGGGCCGATTAAGTGAAGATGGACTGGGACAACATAACCCAGACCGGAGCGAGGGCCCCTGGGGTAGAGCGAAGACCGCTCGTACGGAGGTGCTCACAAGCACATCGCCCCTGACACAGAGCAGGGATACACGATGGAGGCAGAGAGCACGAAGGACGATGGCAAACCGATGGTTGGGCAGGCCTCGTCTGATATTCCGGCCTTGAAGCCGTACTGGGGAAAACCCGCCGTACGGAATTTTAGGGGAGGCGATGGAAACGTCGGCATCATTCGAAGCCCGGTCCGCGCCATTGCCTTACCCGACTACGAGGAAGGCTTAGCGAGCCACCTCGGCCTCGAGTCTTGCGCGAGCCCTATCGTGAGGTAGGCCGCGAAGCGTAGACAGAGGATAGGTGGGGTGGGTATTCAGCTCCGTAAACATCCAATCCGGGTGCCACCGTTTTATAAATGGGCGAGTGGCAACACGAGCAGGGGCGATAGCGCGAGTCTTTGTTCGGCCCGGCGTAGTCGAAGACCCCAGACACACCTATAAACCTCAGGCACGAGAACCGGGAAACCTCGGAAACACCTGCCGCCAAACCAGGCAGCAGGTCGGCGGGCGAAGGCGATAGCCGCACGGCCCGCGCGGACGTTTCCGAGGAGTCACACAGCGGCATATTACCTATGAACTATTCGAACAACGACAAAGCACCGTCCGCGGAGAGTAGGGAGGGAAGGCCGCTGATCAAGGAGAACGCCGGTCAACCTAACACGTACCCGACGCAGAGCGGGAAGGGCGTGTCACAAGGGCTGGCGGGCGTGCGGAAAGCAGCAAGGGAAAATAAGGAGATGAGGTTCACTGCCTTGCTCCACCATCTGACCGTCGATCTGCTGCGGGTAAGCTTCTATTCTTTAAAGAAGAAAGCCGCACCCGGAGTGGACGGGGTCACCTGGCACGAGTATGAGGCCGGACTGGAGGATCGGTTAGTCGATCTGCACGGTCGGGTCCATCGGGGAGCGTACCGAGCGTTGCCTTCGAGAAGGGTGTACATCAAGAAAGAAGATGGACGGCAACGTCCATTGGGAGTCGCGGCCCTGGAGGACAAAATCGTCCAGTACGCTGTGGCCACCATCCTCAACCAGATCTACGAAGAGGACTTTCTCGGCTTCTGTGCGCTGCAGAAGTACACGATAAGGAGGTCACATGACCTAACGTAAATCGTGGACGAGCTATGCATTCGATGAGGGTGGGCCCCTCGAGACCGGCTTTCAGGAGCGGGTCTCAAACCACCTCCAAGCTGCTGCGGTCAAAAGCCGTGGTGGTGAGCGTTGGAGGAAAAGCATAAGGAAAACTTGTGCAGGTGAGCATCCGAGAGACGAACGAAAGTGAACCTTTGATGACGCGTCGTTAAGAAAATAAAGTGCCGTCGAAACCAGAGGCGAGAAACTTTTCTGGGACGAATCTGCTGGGTGCCTGGAGATTGAGCAGGTGGCGACCGGCGTAGAGAAGGCGTGAAGCGGATGCAGGCGAATGCATGGAACTGCAGGAACCAGTCTCCGATGTTAAGGGAGAAGCCCAAGCGGCCAAAACTGCGAGGCGAGAGTACCGAGGCGGAGCACTGGGGCGGACCGACTCGTAAGAGCGATGAAGGTCCTGTAATGGCGGCGACACGAACGAGCACCTTGCGGAAGCAAGTGCTCGGTGCTGCTCCGAAGATGGGAGTAGGTCTCCCGGGGTCTGCTTGCAGAAGCCGGCCTTAAACCGCCTCGATGCTGCTGCACTCAAAAGGTGTGGTGGTGAGCGATCGGGGAAAAGGCGCCACTAAGGCGTCAGGTACGAGTTGAGAAGATGAGCGCAAGCGAACCGTCTACTAGGCATCGGAAGGCCTTTCAGACGCTGTCAAAACCGCGGGCCCCATTATCTCGCGGGAAGAGCTTGGAAGTAATCTGCGAACTGACCAGGCGGCAGCCGGTGTACAGACGGCATGAGCTCAACTCAGGCTTCGGAGGGGGAACGTGAGAACTTGGCGTGAGATGTTAAGCGAAAAAGTGCAAGGTTAAACCCCAAGCCTGAAAGTAGCGATGCTCACGTCAGGGATGGACTGTTCCGTAGTAGCGACGAAGCGGGGTAACACCCGCGGAGCGAGGGGAACAGGCCACCCGCTCCATGACCCCTTAATGGTGGCCAACCGGATATGGGATGAGCCCTGGGGTTGTGGAGGAAGGCGCCAGCCTTCATTGGGTGGCACGAGCCGTATGACGGGAGACCGTCTCGTACGGATCTGTGAGAGCTCGCGGGTGAAACTCCTGCGTTCTACTCGGCGGCTGGAGCAAAGGGGTCGGGTCAGGCGGTTGCATCAGCGAAACAACTGGCAACAGGATGAACTCGATGCATGCGACAAACAAACCGTTCAACATCGATAAGCGCTTGGTGTACGAAGCGTATAAAGCGGTCAAATCCAATCGTGGAGCAGCCGGAGTGGATGAACAGTCGATCGAGCAGTTCGAGGCAGACTTGTCTGGAAACCTTTACAAGATCTGGAACCGGATGAGCTCGGGAACCTATTTTCCACCGCCGGTGCGCGCCGTTTCCATTCCCAAAAAGAGTGGAGGTGAAAGGATTTTGGGTGTGCCCACCGTGGCGGATCGCGTGGCACAGATGGTGGTCAAGCAGGTGATTGAGCCGATTCTAGACCCAATCTTTCTGGCAGACTCCTGCGGATACAGGCCGAACAAATCGGCCCTGGATGCCGTCGAGGCCACGCGAAAGCGGTGCTGGAAGCACGACTGGGTCTTAGAGTTTGACATCAAGGGCCTGTTCGACAACATCGACCACGAACTCTTACTGCGAGCCGTTCGGAAACACATAACGTGTAAGTGGGCGCTCTTGTACATCGAAAGATGGCTGAAGGCGTCCATGGTGAAAGAAGATGGGACCACGATTGAGCGAAGTCGCGGTACGCCCCAAGGCGGAGTGGTTAGCCCAATCCTGGCCAACCTTTTTATGCACTACACGTTTGATCTCTGGATGGCGCGGACACATCCTGACCTCCCATGGTGTCGGTATGCGGACGATGGGCTGGTGCACTGCCGTACTGAGCGAGAAGCGGAAGCCCTCAAGGCCGAGCTTCAGGTCCGGTTGGCAGACTGCCGCCTAGAGATGCATCCAACGAAAACCAAGATCGTTTACTGCAGAGACCGGAACCGTAAAGGCAAGCATCCGAACGTAAAATTTGACTTCCTCGGATACTGCTTTCGGCCACGTCCAGTGCGAAATTCCCGAGATAATTCACTGTTCTGCGGATTCAATCCTGCAGTCAGTTCCTCGGCAATGAAAGCCATGCGGCAAACGATTCGGGACTTGAACCTAAGACGACAAACACAGCTGTCCTTGCAGGAAATCGCCCGGATGATCAATCCACTCCTCCGGGGGTGGATTGCATACTATGGGCGCTATGCCCCCTCGGCGCTGTATCCCTTGCTGCGGTACGTCAATCAGACGCTCGTGGCGTGGGCGATGCGTAAGTTCAAGCGCTTTAAACGTCACAAAGTCCAAGCGAGTCAGTTCTTGCAGCGGCTTGCGACGGAATGCGTGGATATCTTCGTACATTGGCAGATCGGGATGACTGGCGTGTTTGCTTGATGGGAGCCGAGTGAGGTGAGAGCTTCACGCTCGGTTCTGCGAGAG
>JASHSL010000017.1 GCA_030040855.1 Terriglobales bacterium | reverse complement strand
TTGTTTGCCCGGCACCGAAACCGACAATCTCATCCATGGTGGAGAGGACGGTTTGCTGCGCCTAGAGGAAGTCGCCTCCGCAGGAAGATTCTCTTGCGCCACAGACGATAGCTTGCCCCGGACCTTTTTACTCGAGCGTCACCGATTTCACCAGATTTCGCGGTCGGTCGACATCTAGCCCCTTCTCGACCGCCATGTAATAGGCGAACAGTTGCAGGGGCACGATCTCGAGAATCGGTGACAATAACTCGGACGCCGGCGGCACAAAAATCGTGTGATCGGCAAGGCTAGCGACCTGCTCGTCTCCTGCAGTGGCCACCGCGATGACACGTCCGGACTGCTGTTTGAAGCTCTTGATACTGGCAAGGTTCTTTTCGTAACGCAGAACTGCGGCTTGGTCTTCAGGGTCACAGGTGGCGATGATCACCACCGGCAGGCTCTCGTCGATTAAAGCGTTCGGCCCGTGTTTGGTTTCTCCCGTGGGATAGCCTTCGGCATGAATGTAGGAGACTTCCTTGAGCTTAAGCGCCCCGTCCATTGCGACTGGGTAATGAATCGCACGACCAAGAAAAAGAAAATCCTGCATCGTGTGATAGATCTCGGCTAGGCGCCGGCACGCGGGAGCCGACTGCAACACAATCTCGACTTTCCCGGGAATCTCAAGCAATTCCTGGAGGTGGCTTCGGACCCGGTCTTTCCTGAGAGTGCCACGGACCTGACCCAAGTAGACAGCAAACAGGTAAAGCACGGCCAACTGTGCGGTAAAGGCCTTCGTCGACGCGATGCTGATCTCCGTTCCAGCGTAGGTGTAGAGGACTCCATCCGCCTCACGCGCAATGGTGGAATCGATCACGTTGGAAATCGCGACGGTGCGCGACCCTTTCGCTTTCGCCTCGCGTTGTGCAGCACTCGTATCCGCAGTTTCGCCGGACTGCGTAATCAGCATGGTCAGTTCGCCCCTGCCGATCAGCAGATTGCGATATTCAAACTCGCTCGAATAATCGACGTCGACCGGCAGATTTACCAACTCCTGAATCATGTACTGTCCAGCCATGCCGGCATGCCGACTGGTACCGGAGGCCACGATGTTGATGCGCCGCAGGCAACGAAGCTCCTCTTCCGAGATGCGCACTTCGTCCAGACATACCCTTGCGGATTCAAGCGAAACCCGGGGAGCAATGGTGTCGCGCAGGCCTTGCGGTTGATCGAAAATCTCTTTCAGCATGTAATGGGGGAACTTGCCCTTATCGCTCATCTCCACTCCTCAGCTCCTGGGTGCGGATTCTGGTACCGAGCCGCGTACGATCGTTGTCTGCACTTCTCCCCTCGAGGTCAGTACCACAACATCGGCCCGCCCGCCGGCCTCGAGCTTGCCTCTGCCTGTCAATCGGGCCACTCTTGCCGGATTCAAGGACGCCAGACGCAGTGCCTGCTGCAAATCCCAGCGGGCAAACTGCATCACATTCCGGACGGCGCGATCCATGGTCAACACACTGCCCGCCAGCCTGCCGTCCGAGACACACCGGCCATCCTTCACCTCCACTTCGAGCGAACCGAGTCGATACCGCCCCTCCGGCATACCGGTTGCCGAGGTCGCATCCGTGATGAGCACTGCGGAATCGGAGCCCTTGGCTTTCAGGAACAGCTTCACCACGGCGGGATTCAGGTGAACGCCGTCGGCGATGATGTCGGCAGAAAGACGGTCATCGGTCAGCATTTCTCCAATGATTCCGGGTTCGCGATGATCGAGCGGGCGCATGGCATTGAATGCGTGAGTTGCGTGACGTGCACCTGCATCCACCGCAGCCTGCGCCACATTGAAATCGGCGTCGGAGTGCCCCAGACTGACGCAAACCCCGCGACGCGCGCCTTCCGCGATGACCTCCATTGCTCCTTCGAGCTCCGGCGCGATAGTCAAAAACCGGATTTGCCCACGGGCCGCCTGCCAAAATCGGTCGAATAATTCCAGAGTGGGTCGTTTGAGGTTGTCTGGGGGATGCACCCCCCGCCGAAGGTGGCTGAGGAACGGACCTTCGAGGTGAATACCTAACGGTTGCGCCTGTTGCATCCCCCCGGTTCGCTCGCGCTCGGCCTGGTCAATGCGAGTAGCCAGCCGTTCCAGTGCGGATAAGGTCTGGTCGAGCGGTCCCGTGACCGTCGTCGGAAAATAGCTGGTCACCCCGTGGCGGACAAGCAGGCGCTCGAGCGCTCGGGCCCCGGCGCTATCGGCATCCATCACGTCATGACCGGCACCACCGTGAATGTGGATGTCCACAAACCCCGGAGCCAGGATGGCGTCTGGAAATTCCACGGTTTCGACGCCGCGCGGGATGGGATGAGCCGACTGTGACGCGACCTCCACAATCGTGTCACCCTCAATCAGAATGTAGGGACGGTCCACGGACTCGAGCGGCGTATAGAGGCGGCTTGCGAGGAAGGCAATCACGGAAATGCTGCTCTTAATCGCTCTTCTCCGAGGTCGCTGGCAACCAATCCTCTGATCAGTCCTCGGCAGCATCCTCAGTTTATACGATATTTCTGCGGTCTTCTGTGAACGCCTCCGGAAACATCTGCCCTCGCCGAGGAAGCAGGTCCGAGATTCCATAGATCGGGAACTCGCCGTCACTTCGCTTTTAATGGATGGTGCATGGTGGATGGAAATGAAAAACGGATTTCGCACCCGCACGCACTTCCGCAATCCGCCTCCAGCGAGGATCACCGCGGTGGGCCGCGTCGTCTCCACATTCACCTTCACGAACGAAATCGACGTTGGTGTGGTGCTCATTTGTCGGCCAGCCATTGCGCAATTGCCTTGCGTGTCGAGTATCGGCAGGGACTGGTAGGCGGCGGGCCTCCTTCACATTTCCGCCATACAGACGCCAATAGCGCATTTTGGTTTTATTGTCTGGAGATAGCAAAGCAAGGGCTTGCCGGACTTGCGCTTCCCGGCAGTATCTACATAAAGACTCACGCCATTTCTGTCGGGCATTCGTTTTATGCCCTCGTTGGCTAGTAATCTGAAGAGAGTTCGTCCGTTTCGACAAAGCGGGAATCAACCTTTGACGTCTTGCAGGTTGGTCTGCGGCGGTGCGCAGGGTGGAGTGCTGCTGAATATAGTAAGATTGAATAGTTAGCAGAGTCGGGGAGTGGCTCAGCCTGGTAGAGCACCTGGTTCGGGACCAGGGGGTCGGAGGTTCAAATCCTCTCTCCCCGACCAATTCTTTTCAAGAACTTGCAAATTCGTCGGGTCATG